>JANNON010000848.1:0-5168 GCA_031399105.1 Blastocatellia bacterium
TGGATCGAGTTACTGACATCTGCCTGTTTGAGGGACAGCCGCTCGAGCTCTCAAATCAGGTGATCGACATTGCCTGGCGTAACTACTTCGGTACGTCGCACTCCTTCGCGCCGATACAAACTGCGGAGACGATGATCGAACGCACGTTGGCCGATCCATTGGAACTGTAGCAAGGAGCGCGTTCAGCAGCAGCCGCGGTGCAGCGGCCCACCAATTTCATGGCCCCGACAAACACGATGACCTATTCTCCATTTGGGTTCCGCAATCTCGTTATTCTCATCTTGACGCTCATCGTGAGCGGGAGTCTTGCCGAGTCGCAAGCTCAAAAGCGGCGTAAGCAGAAACCAAAACCCGCAGTCACCGCCGTTGAACCAGATGAGGAGACGAAACACAGTTTTGACGGAGTTAGGCTGAAACTCGCGGACGGCAGTTTCATGCAAGTGGATGATGCATGGGAGACGGAGCACGGAGTTTGGTACAAGCAAGGTGGTATCACGCAACTGGCTAGTCGCGATCGAGTGAAGGGAATTGAGCGAGGAACGGGCAGCAAACCGAAGCTGGAACCGCAAATCGCGGTCGTCAAGGAAGCCACGCCGTCTCCAGTCGCAGTTGAGGATCGACCTGCCTGGATCTACTTGAAAGGCGGGGCACGATTCGAAGCAGACAGCGTTTCCGAATCAGCCGCCGGCGCCTGGTATCGACGTGGGCCGCTTGCTGTTTTCATCGAACGCACGCGCATTGATCGGATTGAACGCGAGGATTTGGAAACCCTTGCGAAATCAGACTCTTCTCCAAGAGAGCTTCGTTGGAGCACAGGCAATCTGAAGATCGACAGCCTGATCCGGGTGAACGGTGCGAAGTATGGAGTTGATCCTTACTTGATTTTTTGCGTGATGGAACAGGAGTCGCATTTTAGTAACCGCGCAGTTTCGCCCAAGGGCGCGCGCGGACTGATGCAACTAATGCCCGGAACCGCAGCGCGATTTGGCGTTCGAAATTCACACGATCCGGCACAGAATATCTCGGCCGGAACGCGCTATTTGAAATGGCTTTTGAATCAATTCAATGGCAAAGTTGATCTGGTGCTGGCCGGTTACAATGCCGGTGAAGGCGCAGTGATGAAATATGGGAATCGCGTCCCCCCTTATCGAGAGACCCGTGATTATGTGAAACGTATCGGCTACCGCTACCGCAAGGCTAAGTCTCCGGTGAAGACCGCAGCCAACCACGCGACGGCCGAGGGCAAGTAGATCGAGAGTGGACCTCATGAAGAAATTTCTCAGTACTGTGATTTTGTTAGGAACGATGGCCGTCTCGTTCGGTGGCCTTTCCGCGCAGCAGCGATCGGACACGCCCCTTACGAATACAGCGGTGATCAAGCTCGTGCGTGCCGGCTTCAAAGAGAAGACCGTGATTGCGATCATTCACAGCCGGGCAAATAACTTCGACCTCGGTCCGGACCGGCTGATCGACCTCAAAAAAAATGGAGTCAGCGAGAGCATTATTCTCGCCATGCTGTCGCAGGATGGCGGTCAGCCAAACAACGGTGACGGCTGGGATGATGATGCGTTTTTCGAACGTGGTTCTGGAGCGACCAGGAGAAATGACCCGAAGAGCGGCGATGATGACTCGAACAGCACCGGCATCTTCGGTTCTGGCGGCGGATCGAGTAGTGAAACGCGTAATCGTGGAGCAAGAGGCTCAGGCCAGGAGGAAACCACCACGACCGGCAGTGCAAGCGTGCGTATTATTCGCCCGCCATCAGAAGCCGGTGGTGCGCAATTGAAGTTGGAGAAAATCCCAACGCTCAACAACGAATCAATTATTCAGCTCATTGACGCAGGTTTCTCGGAAGGCACGATCATCAAACGCATTGAAGACTCGCCTGCCGAGTTTGATATCTCACCCGCAAAACTGCAGGAGCTCCGCAAGCGCAGAGTCAGTGAACCGATAATCGCCGCTATGAGAGTGGCGATGGAAGATTCTTCTCCCGCTGCCAACAATCCGAGCCAGGAGAACTAGGCTAATGAGCCACTCGGTTCCAGAACGGATTTGCTTGCCGCGTATTTGGAGGCTGGCTTCGCTTATCCTGCTGGGCCTTTTCTCAGTCGACGCGTTAGCTCAGCGACCCACACCCACTCAATCACCAACGCCCGCACAACAAGAGGAAGAGATTGATCCTGATGACGTGATCTCAGTGAACACAGCTGAGGTATTGCTGCCGGTAACGGTCCGCGACGTTTCGGGTGCGATAGTTCTCAATCTGACGCGAACGGATTTCAAAGTATTCGAGGACAGCGTTGAACAGCCGCTGAGCGAACTTAGCTTGCGGCAGGTACCGGTTGATGTGGTGTTGATGGTGGATGCCTCATCTTCAGTCAGTGACAACCTTGAGGACTTTCGGCGAGCTGCTGAAGGTTTCGCAGCGCACCTATCGCCTGACGATCGACTGAGTCTCATTCAGTTTGATGACCGCATTCAGCTTTTGCAGGATTGGACCAAGAGCCGCGTGCAGTTGCGACGAGCACTGCGACGACTGGCGCCCGGAATGTTCACTCGGTTTCACGATGCCGTGCTTGTCGCCACTCGTGACCAGTTTCCGCGTAACAGCGCTCGCCACGCCATCATCGTGCTTACCGACGGGATTGACAGCGGCCGGGGAAGCCCGTTTCAAGCCGCGCTAAGATCCGCGCTGAGTTCCCAAACGGCTGTCTACGTCATTAGTAATAGCGAAATCGAGAGAGCAAAGAAGCAGGATGAGCTCGAAAATCTGCTTGCCGGATCCGACGCGTCGGTTAAGTTTAATGAGCTTCGCATTGGAGACTTGAGGATGGGACTGGAAGCGCTCTCCGCAAGTGAGCGAAATCTTGAGCAACTCACGGCCTCCACTGGTGGCAAGCTCTACAAGCCGAGGTCGTTTTCGGACTTGGACCGGACCTACGCTGAAGTAGCAGAGGAACTCCGCCATCAATACGCGCTCTACTACACTCCCATTAACAAGAAGCGAGACGGCAAGTTTCGCCAAGTCAAAGTTCAAACTTCTAGTCCGACGCATCGCGTGTCCGCCAGGATCGGTTATTTCCCGCCTAAATAACTCCAGTTTTCCACAGCCCCAAAATGCTACACGACCTAACCTGAGAACCGGCGTGTGCCCTGAGGATACAGGCTGGCCTGTTGCGTTTATGCCCGCCGATCGGGTAATGAGTAGTTAACCCTAAGTATTTATCCACTTACCCCTTTTCGCTTAAGGTGGCACAGTCATTGCGAACTGATCGAGCAATCTGTGAGCACAATTGTGTAATTCCCCGCTTGCAGGCAATAATCAAAAAAACTATTTTGAGCGAAATAAAGGGAGACTCGAATGCGACCGATTAAATACGTGGAAAAGGGTTTGACGCTAGTGGCGGGAGGCATCCATGACGCCATCCAGTCAGTGAACCAATACAAACCAAACCCATCTTTCACACCGAAGTGGTCTGATAAACCGCTGCTGAAATCCTGGCAGAAGAGCAAGCCAACCTTGGGCTGGCCGCGAACGACCGATTCGCTCTGTCCCAATTGTGTTATCGAAGCGCGAGAGAGCATTCTCAGCGGCAAGAAGGACGTCTCGATCCTAATCAACGAAAAAGTTGGTGAGATCAAAGCGCAGATCATCGAGCGCGATGGTGAGATTTGGATGGTGAAAGATTGCCCGATTCATGGTCACTTCGAAGACATGATGGCTATCGATGCCAAGTTCCTGACGCACATCGAGAAGATGTTTCCCGGCCGCGATATCGACGCTCATAACGACGAGAAGCTTCATAATCACGGTTCCAGCACAGTTAAGTATGGCCGCGGTGCGGTGTTGACAGTTGATCTTACGAACCGCTGCAACATGATGTGTGACCCGTGCTTCATGGACGCCAACCAGGTTGGCTTTGTCCACGAGCTGAGCATGGAAGACATCCAGGAGATTCTCGATAACGCGATCACGATCAAGCCTCGCCGGCAGATGTCGGTTCAGTTCTCCGGTGGTGAGCCTTCCATCTCGCCGCACTTTTTGGAAGCGATTCGTTACTCGCGAAAAGTCGGCTACAACAGTGTGCAGGCTGCGACGAACGGAATTGAGTTTGCCAAGAGTAAAGAGTTTTGCCGCGAAGCTGCCGAAGCTGGACTTCGTTATGTCTACCTCCAGTTTGACGGTATTGGCAACGATGCCAACAGTCATCGGCAGGTTGGGAATTTGTTCGACGTGAAGATGAGGGCTATCAATAATCTTCACGAAGCGGGAGTCGAAATCGTTCTGGTCACAACCCTGGTGAACGGCATTAACAATGACCAGGTCGGTTCGATCGTTCGTTTCGCCCTGGACAATCCCAAGAAGATTGCTTTCTTGTCATTCCAGCCAGTGTCGTTTACGGGTCGTGACGAAGAGATCACGGCTCAGCGGCGGCTCCAACAGCGCTACACACTCTCGCATCTTGCACATGACGTGAAGAATCAGGTTGGCATCACTGAGCCGACGCGCGATTGGTTCCCGCTCTCATTGATGGGTGCGTTTGCCGATTTCGCTGATCTCGTTCACGGACCGCAAGCCGAGTGGGGTCAGGTATCCTGCGGTTGTCACCCGAACTGCGGTGTCGGCACCGCTGTCATGGTCGACAAACAAACAAGAGAGATGAGTCCGGTTCCCGAGTTCCTGAACATTCCCGGGTTGGTGAAAGACATGCAGAAGATCACCGACGCCGCCCGCGGCAAGTGGATGTCGAACATGATGATGGGACTCGCTTTGCTGAAGCACTACAATCCGTACAAGTCGCCAACTCAGTTCACGCTCTACGAGTTGTTTAAGAAATTCGATAAGTCGTTTGGCTTGACTGGGAAAGATTACGGCAAGGTCGACGGCGCCCGCACTAAGGAAGACATCGAGAAGCGTCGTTCTGACCGCTGGAACTTCCTCTTCATCGCCGGCATGTGGTTCCAGGATCTCTTCAATTACGACTTCCGCCGCACCGAGCGCTGCATCATCCCGTATGCCACGCAGGAAGGCGAGATCAGCTTCTGTGCATATAACACCGGCATCGGTTGGAGAAACATCATCGAGCACATGCACCAAAATGCGACCGTCGCTCAGTGGTACAAAGATCAAGGCCGTCACGAAGTCTTCGCCCGCGGCAAAAATGTCG
>JANNON010000856.1:0-3749 GCA_031399105.1 Blastocatellia bacterium
AGCGGGGGTAAACCACCCTTCCCGACCTGCAAATTACTGCTGCGAAGTTCAACCCTCAATAACTCGTTCGCACTACCACAATCCCAAACCCTGACGCACTCTTATCCGTACTAGCTTCCGTATTTTCAATTCTCCGGGAGATCTAAACGCATGCCCAACAGAAATCGCTTTTCACGCTTGCTGCTCGTCGCATTACTGTCACTCCTGACAATCACAGCACCGATTACCTCCCTCCACACAAATGCTCAGCAGCCAACGCCCGCAGCGCCAGCGCCCGATCTCGCCGCCAAACTCCTGGCCATCGAAAAAGCGATAGACGACAAACGCAAAGAATTCGGCATTCCCGGAGCTTCACTAGTCATCGTCAAAGACGACAAAGTGATCTACATGAAAGGCCTTGGCCTGAAAGACTTTGAAAAGAAAGTGCCGGTAACTCCCGACACGCTCTTCGCTATCGGCTCGGCCACTAAAGCGTTCACTTCACTCGCGGCGATGATGGGCGTCGATCAAGGGAAACTGTCTCTCGAAGAATCGCCAAAGAAGCTTCTGCCTTATTTCAAAATGCGCGATGCCGAAACAGACGCGAAGATCACCTTGCGAGATCTGCTGTCGCACCGTTCCGGTCTCAACCGCACCGATCTCGCAATGGCCACCGGGAAGCTGACGCGTGAAGAACTCATTCAGGTCGCGGGCCAGGCAAAACCAACCGCAAAACTGCGCGAAAAATTTCAGTATCAGAACATCATGTACACGGCCGCAGGCGAGATGGTTGCGCGATCAGAGAAGACGACCTGGGACAAAGTGATCACTACTCGGATCTTCAAACCGCTGGGAATGGCTGCGAGCGATACCACCGTGCGCGAGATGGAACGCGCGAAGGACTTTTCGTTTGGCTACGACTACAACTCGACCACGAAAGAGACGCGCCGTTTGCCGATGCGCGATCTTGCCAAGGCCGCACCCACCGGCGCCATAAATTCCAACGCTCGCGACATGGCCCAGTGGTTGCGATTCATGCTCGGCGATGGCAGCTTCAACGGCAAGCGGCTCGTTTCTGAGAAGAGTTTTGCCGAACTCACTACTAAACAGATCGAAGTCAGCGGCACTGTCGGCTATGGCCTGGGTTGGTTTTTGCGGCAGTGGAAGGGGCATAAGGTCATTGAGCACGGCGGCAACATCGACGGTTTCAATGCGCAGGTCGCGATGATGCCCGATCAGAAACTTGGCTTTGTGTTGCTGACAAATGTTACCGCGTCGCCGCTAGTGAATTTTGCGATGACAACCGTTTGGACCAACCTGGCCGAACAAAAACCTGAAGAGATGCCCACCGCCGCGACAGCGGAAACAAAAGACGCGAAGGAAGAGGTCGGCACTTATCACCTCGCGCAGGCCAACGTAGATTTTCGAGTCACGATGGTAGACGGCAAGTTAACGCTCACCGTACCGGGCCAGCCGCCCTATCCGCTCGTAAACGTGAGCGGTCGTCGTTACAAGATGGCAGCGCCGGCGCCGGACGGTTTCTTTGCCACCTTTCGTGCGATCAAAGGCAAAGAGACAGAGACCGAGATGTACCTCGAACAGCCGCAAGGCAACTTGGCTCTTGCTAAGGTGAATCCAGGCGCGGTGGTCGCGGCCAAGCCGGCTGAGTCGGCAGCACTTGCTGGCGCGCTGGCAGAAGTCGTTGGTACTTATGAAAGCGAGCAGCCAAAGCTGCAGATCGAGATCGGCCTGAAAGATGGCAAGGTTGCGCTGATGGTCACGGGCCAACCGCCTTATCCATTGGTTGAGAAAGCGAAAGATAAACTCACCAGCACCGCGTTGCCTGAATCCTACTGGGTTGATGTTACCCGTGACAGCGACGGCAAAGTCAGCGGGATTGTTATGAATCAGCCGGAAGGAAAACTGGCCCTGCGTCGCACGACAAAGACAGAGGCAACGATCAGCGTCGATGAGCTGTTAAGCAAAATGATCGCCGCTGCCGGTGGTGAAGAGAATTTGCGCAAGCATAACTCGACCGTGACAACGATTGAGATCGACATGGAGCATCAGGGCGTCCTGGGCCATGGCACCGTGAAGGCGAAAGCGCCGGGAATGTTTGCCTCGCACATCACACTCACCGCGCTCGGCAAAGAGATTGGCATCATCAACAGCTATTTTGATGGCAGCGCCGGCGGGCAGATGATCAGTTTTGCACCGGAAGAAATATTCGCCGGCAAGCGGCTGGAAGACGTCAAGCGCGAATCTGGTTTCTACGGACCGCTGTCGTGGAAAAACGCCTACAAGACGATCACGATTAAGGGCATTTCGAAGGTAGGCGACGGGACTTCAAACACAAGTGAGGCCAACTCCAGGACAGGTGGCGAGGACGCATATATCCTCGAGAAGGTTCCGGAGCTCGGCACGAAAGTTACTGACTATATTTCAACGAAGACCTTCCTGCTCCTTCGTCGCGACACGGTGATTTCGAGCGAGACTTCCAACATCGAGATCCCACAGACGGAATATTACAGCGACTATCGTATGGTCGAAGGGCTGATGGTTCCGTTCCTGACTCGTTCAAACAACATCGCGAACGGCGACATTGTGACGAGAGTGAAAGAGATCAAATTCGACGTTGACCTTCCTGACGCCGGCTTCCGCAAACCAGTGGTCGCGACCAAACCTGTAACGCCAAAACCAAAGTCTCGCGCCGCCGCAAAGTAAGGTCGCTTTCGGTACTGTTTCACGGCTTTTAACCCCGAATTTGTGCGATCTTGCGGTGCATCGAAATCCTCACCGATCTTCTTACACCGAAGGTGTTGGCGACCTCCAGCCCAGGGTTGCGCGCTTTGGCGCTACCCTGGGATCGCGAACGTGTGTAATTTTATCTACCCCAACGGGGTTGCGTCTGAAGCTGAAGATTAGGCAAGACTGCGCGCTGAGGTCGTCCCTTCGGCTATCTTACTTGGGGAATCTTGGTGGCCCATTGACCCTGATTCGATCGGGTGTCATGAGGTCAGTACCACCTCGCGGTAGCGGGTGGGGGCGCACCAACAAGTCCTTCGGGTTTAATGCTCGACTAAACCCTACCCCCCCCCCGCTACCGCGAGGTGGTACTGACCTCATGACCTTTTACGCCGCATTCATTTACATACCTCTGCATCACCCATCGTCCTGTTAAATGTGCGTGCACTCTTCTCGTTCGCGGTTCGATCGGGTGTCATGACGCCCCCGGAGCCCGCGCGCGCCTGAGCGACGGTTCGGGCCGCATCGCCGCGTACCTGCGCCGCGCCGGCCTCGAATCCCTCGCCGGTCGCGAGGCGCACGTGGAGCGCGCGATCCTCGACCTGATGGAGGCCATGAGCGAGAAGGTCGCGGTCCGCGATGTGGCGTCGCTCTATACCTATTCGGTGCCGATGCTCACGGAGGATGGCACCTGCTCGGTCGTCGACCAGCTGGCGCCCGTGCCCTACGACCTCACCGCGATCCTCGGAGGGCGGAGCGAGCAGACCACGAGGCGCCTGGCGCTGCTCGAGCGGCTGGTCGAGCGCGTGCAGGAGACCACCGGCGCGGAGTGGATCGGCATCTACCAGAATCGCGCGACGCCCTCGGGCGCCCCGGTGCTGGTGAAGCCCAGGAGCAGCACGCTCGCCGCGGCCGCCAAGGTCCGGAACTCAGCTTGCGGGCGGCTGGTCCAGTTGAAGATCTGGATCGGCATGGTGCTGAACCCGCTGAAGATGCCGTTCGGGTCGTACGTGACGTAGACCAGG
>JANNON010000003.1:0-22173 GCA_031399105.1 Blastocatellia bacterium
TGTAATAGCCGCAGTCATATTCCTGAGACCACTCAGTAATGCTCAATCTAAAACAGAGGAGACAACTCAATCCAAGACCGATGAGTCAGTTCAGGCGCCTACCGAAAGAACAGTTTCAAGCACGATACCCGCAACTGTCCCCATCAAGGTTCAACTGAAGAAAGATAAAGAAAGCCGCGTCAAAGCATTAACTAATGAAAAATGGGCGAGTGACCTTGAGATTGAGATTACCAACACTTCGAAGAAACCGATTTACTACGTCGGGTTATGGATTAGCTTACCAGGTGTGACTATCGGTAGTGTTGAGGTTATTCTTGCGGTTCGTTATGGTCGGATAGAATTTGTGAATCGGGAAACGCTGCCCACAAAAGACGACGTACCAATCCAACCAAACGAGACAGTTACAGTCAAAATTCCCGAGGGGACAGTTCGCGCTTGGGAAGCTAATCGAGCAGCAGGAAGATACGAGCAGGCGCTCAAACTTGTGTTTGATTTTGTTCATTTGAGTTTTGGCGACGGGACCGGGATTGATGGCACAGGCAAACCCTACCCAAACCCAGACACAAAAGCATCCAACGCTTGTCCAGACCCACCAAATCCAGCTTTTACTTCATTTCTAATTTTTAAATTTCCCGGCTTTATCGCCGGTTAGTTTTTTTTACCTGTTAGTTTCGGCTTAAAGCCAAGTCCCACCACTGTTAATCCTGACCTCTGTTGTCCGGGCACTCTTTGTTCCAAACGCATAGCAGCATTCTATACATGTGACTGCGAAGGGTCTTCTACGCCTAACGTGGATACGACCGTATTTGTTGGCTGTTCAACCCCTGGGGTAGATTGCTCCGATATTCATATCGGTAAGCAACCATGCGGAACTCAGGGACCTGAGTGTTCTTTCTCCAGACTGATTCCTTGTGTGCCACCTCCACCACCTCCAAGTCCAACCCCAACCGCAACTCCATCACCTACGCCCGTTCCGTGTCCAAACAACTGTCCGAATGGAGTACCGGTGGACTATTGCACCCATGACAACCCTCCAGGATTTGAGGAAGGCTGTCCACCGTTCTATGAGAGGGACTCAACCGGTAATTGTTGTATTCGTAAGACATGTGTAAATCCAGGTCCTCCGCCCGAGTGTCCTAGCACTCACGTAGCGGCTCTTTCTGAATTCCCCATATGTCAGTGGTCATGCCTCGAAATACCTGTACCACCACCTCCACCGGGGTCGTGTGGTGGTCTACCGAATTGGGGAAGTTATCCCTCCACAGGCTGCGCCTCCGGCTTTATGATTAAACCGAACGGAACCTGTGGTCGCAGTAACGGTTTTATTAGTAATTGTTTCGAGATGGGTGAATACGACCCTGACACTTGTACCTGTTCAGGAGGTTGTGCGCCATTTTGTAGTCCAATCCTCATTGATGTGTTAGGCAACGGTTTTCAATTGACCAATTTCATTAACGGCGTGAACTTCGACCTCAACGGTAAGAATGGGCCGGAGAAGATTTCCTGGACTGCGTCAGGCTCTGATGACGCCTGGTTAGTTTTGGATCGCAACGGCAACGGCTCAATCGACAATGGTGGCGAGTTATTTGGTAACTTCTCATCCCAACCGGAGCCACCCGCAGGCCACGAGAATAATGGGTTCCTTGCCTTGGCGGAGTTTGATAAGCCAGCTAACGGTGGTAATGGGGATGGAAAGATTAAGCAGAACGATAGCGTCTTTTCGTCACTTCGACTCTGGCAAGACACAAACCATAATGGTCTTTCCGAGGTCTACGAACTGCATACCTTACCGGCGGTCGGACTTAGGGTTCTTCACTTGGATTACAAAACCTCGAGACGAACAGACGAGCACGGTAATCAATTCCGCTATCGAGCAAAAGTGAAAGACATTTACGACGCCCAGCTAGGTCGGTGGGCATGGGATGTATTTTTAGTTGGGGCGCCTTAGCAAGACGATCCGTGCGAGTGAATGGCTGGCAACATCGCAAAGCCAGGAACTATTGCAAAGAGTGATTGCAGTCTCGAAAAAGATACGAGGTAATCCAAGCGCTGAAATGCAGTCGGAGGATGCTACGGAACCTCTGCCAAATATCAAGTGCGACCTTAGCCAGGAAAAGTTGAAAACTGAACGCGAATTGATTCGACAGGCATTGGCAAAAGTAGGCGGAAGATTAACCCAAGCCGCATCGCTGTTGGGCATGACTTATCATGGTCCCGCGTACATTATTGACAGAAGGCACAATGATCTGCTGAAAGATCGTACTCCAATCCGCCGTCGCTCCCGAAGAAGTAGGACAGCGCGGTTGATAACACTTCAGCGATGTAAAACTTTTTGCATAGAATGCCCTTGCTATTAGCTTGAATTGGCTTCGATCGCCAGTATCATGTCCCTTTTTGTGACGAGCTGAGAGGCAAATTACGTGACTACGTTTGAAGTTTCAAGTCCTCAGTACCCAACTGCCAATCCATCACTCCTTCGCGGATCGGTTGCGCCCAGACGCATGCCAGTCTTTGGTTCGATCATGATCCCTTCAGCGTCGCCAAGGTAACGCGGCCGGGCCAGCTTGTGACCGCGGCTGGTCAATGCCTTCTGAGTGTCGCCGGACAATCCATACGGCTCGTAAACCAATTCATCCGGTAGCCATTGATGGTGAATGCGCGGCGCGTCGATCGCCTGTTGGATGTTCATTCCGTAATCAACTACGTTGGTGATGATGCAGAGCGCCGTATTGATGATCGTTGGTCCACCCGGACTGCCGACTGTGAACCAAAGACTGCCGTCTTTATTAAGCACGAAGGTCGGCGTCATCGCCGATAAAGGACGCTTGCGTGGCGCCACTGCATTGCGCTCGCCTTGAATCAAACCGTACAGATTCGGTGTGCCCGGCTTTGCGGCAAAGTCGTCCATCTCGTCATTCATCAACAAACCCGTGCCCTTGGCAACGACTGCTGAGCCGTAGGAATTGTTGAGCGTGTAAGTATTCGCTACCGCGTTGCCATCGGCGTCGACCACCGTGAAGTGCGTCGTCTCCTCCGATTCGTGACCAGCCGGTCGCCCGGCGCGAACAGTTTCACTGGAAGACGCACGGTTAAGATCGATGCTGTTTCTAAGTTGGGCCGCATAACCTTTGTCGGTCAATCCGGCGAGGGGCACTTTCACGAAGTCACTATCACCCATGTACTCCGCGCGGTCAGCAAACGCACGCCGCATGGCTTCGGTCATGAGGTGATAGCGATCAGATGACGACCAATCGAGCTTTGGCAGTTCGTAACCTTCCAGGATGTTGAGCATCTGGATCAGGACAGCCCCGCCGGAAGAAGGTGGCGGCATCGAAATGATTCCATACCCTCGATAGTCGCCGCGCAGTGGTTCGCGTTCCTTCGCCACGTAGTTCGCGAGGTCCTGCATCGTCATCAGCCCGTTGTTGCGTTTCATGTCGGCGATGATCAGACGTGCGGTTTGTCCTGAATAGAATTCGTCAGGACCGCTGCGTTGCAAGCGAGCGAATGTCGCTGCTAAATCCGGTTGACGAAAGACTTCGCCCTCACGATAAAAGTTGCCGTCGCGAAGATAGATGCGTTTTGTCTCGGGATACTGCGAGAGGTATTCCTCATTGCCGCGCAGCGAACGCGCCAGATTGTTGTTTACGACAAAACCATTGGCGGCGAGCCGTCGCGCTGGCTCGACAAGTTGCGCCCAACTGAGTTTGCCAGAGCCATACTTGCTGAGTGCCATCTCCATCCCGCGCACGGTTCCGGGGACACCAGCCGCGCGATAGCCCACAACCGAACCGCCTTCGCCTTGAAGGACGTTTCCGTCTTTGTCGAGATAGATATTTCGCGTAGCAGCAGCGGGCGCCATCTCGCGATAATCGATCGCGGTGGTCTTGCCATTCTTCAGACGAATCATCATGAACCCGCCGCCACCCAGATTGCCTGCGGACGGATGCGTAGCCGTTAACGCCAATGCGACGGCGATTGCCGAGTCAATTGCATTACCACCGCGTTTCAAAATCTCTAAACCGACGCGAGATGCAATCTCGCTGGTGGATGCCACCATGGCCTGCTTCGTGCGCACCGGTTCTCGCGACGCCGCGATGACTGTCGCTCGCGTGCCGGAGAAAAGCGGGGCGAGCGGCGTGGTGACAAAAGCGAGTAACAGTAGAGCGGTGAGTACGAGTCTCATAGACGGTCTCGACATGAACTTCTCCTCGTTGTCAGGAACTAAAGAAAATTGCCTGCGGATCAAGTTGAGCTTTGATTCTACTCGTTAATGCGGTCAGCGTCGTAGTGACGTCTTCGATATTTTCTTTCCTCGGAAATTGGAGGCCGTTGCCAAAGATGCTCATCCGGCCATCAGCGAGGCCGAGTTGCCAAAGTGGCGCGTTATGGTCGGATGAATCTCCAAAAAGTTCTACCATCTGCGTTGGGTGCAGGACTGTTGAGTGCCAGGCAGGAATGCCTGTCCTACTGGCTATGCGCTTCCAAAGTTCAGTGTCGTCAAGATCGAATTGCATCGCCGGCGCAGTAGGGATTGCTTGCACTATCGCGCGCGACTGTTTGGTCTGAAATGCGACTGTCGTACTCCCCCCGGCAAACCGTGCCAGCAATACCGGATGTTCGCCAGTAGACAGGGTGAACGTCTGAGCCAGAGCCGGTGAGAGCAGTTCGAGCGCAACTGGAAAGAGTCGCGTCTCCAGAATCTGTCGCGCAGCGAGCAGCAGAGATGCGAGGTCGCCAGACACTATTGCAGTGGCTTCTCTTTCAGGTCGTGGTCTAAGCTTGAAATTCAACTCGACAATGATCCCCAAGGTGCCATTGCTGCCGGTGAACAGTTTACAGAGATCGTAACCCGCCACGTTCTTCACAACCCGTCCGCCCACTTTGATGATCGAGCCGTCGGCGACCACGACCTGCATCCCGATGACATGCCGCCGCGGTGGTCCATAACCGAAGGTTTGTGCGCCGCCGAGGCCAGTGGCAACTACACCGCCAACAGTTGCGCCTGACCCACCGGGCGGATCGAGTGGCAACCATTGGCCATTGCTTGAAAGTTTGGCATTCAGCGCAGCTAGCGTAACGCCTGCTTCGGTGCGGGCGATGAGATCGGCGGGTTCATGATCGAGGATCCGGTCCAGGCGCAGAGTGCTAACGATCAAGTCAGCCGCCAGACCTTCTGCTTTAGATTTCAGCTTAATACCCGCGCCGGCAGGTTCCACCGTCCAGTGTTCGCGCGTTGCGAGCTTCATGACTTCGGCGAGCTCAGCAGCCGAGGCTGGTGTGACGGTTAAAGATGGGAACCGATCATCAGACGCTGTGACGTATGTTTCACCGACAATCTGAGCGAGCAACCGCTCTGGTTTGTCGCTGGTTGATTTTGCCGGCCTGCCGCTTGGCTCTCGGTCCTGGTGCTCGGCAACGGAAACGACGCCGATCGACTGAGAAACTCCGTCACGCGAGCTCGCAGGATGTTCCGATTCGTGGGAAACGGCTCGTGCTTCACCGCATCCCCGCAGCATCGGGATGATCTTTCCCGGATTACACAAGCCCGAAGGATCAAAAGCCGCTCGCACGCGGAGCATTGCTTCCATGTCAGCGGCAGAGAAGATGAGCGGCAGATAGTCTCGCTTATCAAAGCCGACCCCATGCTCGCCCGTGATGGTCCCTCCCGCACGTACGCAGGTTTCCATCAACTCCCGGCCTGCTTCCTTCACGCGACGAACTTCATCCGGCGAGCGTGAATCAAAACAGATGAACGGATGAAGATTGCCATCACCGGCGTGAAAAACATTGGCCAGCACCAGTCCATACTTCGCGGCGATCGCATAACTTTCTCGCATCACCTTGGGAAGTTGCGAACGTGGCACGACGGCGTCCTGGATCATCGAATCGGGAGCGATGCGCCCTACTGCTCCAAATGCACCTTTGCGGGCCGCCCAAAGTTTCTTTCTTTCATTCTCATCGCGCGCCAGCCGGCAACTCCTGGCGCCGTACTGAATGCAGATTGCCTTGGCGAGTTCGGCTTGATCGTCGATGCCGGCTTCAATGCCATCCAGTTCAATCAACAGCGCTGCGCCGGCGTCGGGTGGCAAGCCTGCCGCAAAGACGCTAGCCTCAATCGCGCGAATGATCTCGCGATCCATCATCTCCAGCGCCGCAGGCATTACTCCGGCAGCGATGATCGCTGACACAGCCTGGCTCGCATCATCTACTTCGACAAACTCAGCAAGCAAAGTCCGAACAGCCGGAGGCAACTGCGTTAGTCTGAGTGTTGCCTCAGTGGCAATCCCAAACGTTCCTTCTGAACCGATGAATACGCCGAGCAAATCGTATCCAGTCGCACCGGCTTCCGCGCTCGTGAGGTCCAGCACTTCACCGCCAGGCAGCACCACCCGAGCGGACAGTACATGATCGGTTGTAGTGCCGTATTTCAAACAGTGAATACCGCCAGCGTTCTCAGCAATGTTGCCCCCGATGGTGCACGTCGGTTGACTGGAAGGATCAGGAATGTAATGCAGGCCCAGATGAGCAACAGCGCGCGAGACATGAAGATTCACGACTCCGGTTTGAACACGAGCGGTGCGGCGTTCCGGATCGATTGAAAGAATGCGACGCATGCGCGCCAGCTCAATCACTACGCCGCTGTTGAGCGCGAGCGCGCCTCCGGATAATCCTGTTCCCGCGCCACGTGGAGTGAAGGGAACCTCGAAACGCGCAAGCACCCTCATCACTTCCGAGGTCTGTTCGGTAGATCGGGGAAAGACAACCGCCCGTGGCAGGTACTTGTGTTGCGGCAATCCGTCGCACTCGTATACGAGGAGATCTTCCGGTTTGTCTAGAACGGCATCAGCTCCGACGACCGTTCGCAAGCTTTCGATTAATTGGTCCATAGTTGTAGGGGCGTCTCTCCGTGGGTGCCCCTCGTTCAAAAGCGATGCTTGTCCGAAAACGAACTAGTGGGCAATGGAGGGCGGCCCACGGAGGAACGCCCCTACAAAGTTGCCGAGCGGCGTCCAAAGACTCGGTACGCGGAATAGATCACAATTCCGACAGCCACCGCGATCGCCGAGTCTCTCGCTTCAAGTTTTGTGCTGTTGGACAGCAGCCAAATAGTAAGCACCACAGCGAGGATGCTGATCACTACTCCTCCCGGAATTTTGAACAGCGCCGGTGGCGCGTCAGACTTTCGTCGCAACACCGGCAGCGCCACACAGGTCGCACCGTACGCCAGCAGCCGCGCAATCGCACTTACAGTTAGCGCGTAAATTAATGAACTGGAAAGGGTCAGTGCCAACATTAAACTGGCGCTGACGAGGATGGCCACATACGGAGTGCGAAAACGATTGTGAACTGCCGCAAATGCCCGTGGCAGTTCTTCCTGGTTCCCCATCGCGAACAGAATTCGTGGGGACGTCAGGATGTTCACGTTCAGGTTGCCGATAATTGAAGTTATGGCGCCGGCGGCAATAATCGAAGCTCCAATTGGTCCCATGAATTTGCTGGCGGCTTCTGCCAGCGGTCTTTCCGTACTCCCCAATGACGGTAAAGTGCCAATGCTGACCGCCTGTATCGAAACATAAACGACCGCTACCAAAGCAATCGCTACCAGGATCGCGAATGGCAGCGTTCGTCGTGGGTTAACGATTTCGCCCGCCGGTACGCTCGCGTTTTCGAAACCGGTAAAGGCGTAAACCAGCAAAAGTACCGCGGTAGAGAAAGCTCCGTATGAAGGTTGTGCGGACAGCGTAAAGTTTTCCGGAGTAAGAAAAAAGAGACCAACGCCGATAAAAAGAAAGAGGGGAAGCAGCTTGGCTACGGTAAAAAAATTGCTCGTCAGCGTTGCGTCGCGTACGCCAATAATGTTCACGGTCGTAAGCGTTACCGTGAGCGCTGAAATTATTACTGCTCGCCAGATTCCGGAGCCCGCCGCTGGCCAGAAAAAAGCGAGATAGACGATCATTAGATTACAGTTGGTCGCATAGGCCGTGATTCTCGCAATCCAGTTCATCCAGCCCACTTGAAAACCCACTGCTGGACCGAAGGCTTCGCGCGCGTAGAGATAAGGCCCACCCGATCCTGTGAATCTGCTGCCGACCTCCGCGAAACAGAGGACAATTAGCACTACAACCAAAGCGCAGATGACAAATGCTATTAGACTGTAGTTGCCAATGAGGCCGAAGGCTTTTGCGGGTACCACGAAGATGCCGGCGCCGATGACGCTGTTGATAACGACTCCCACAAGGTCCCATTGTCGTATCGCACGCACGAGACCTTCTTCTGATGTTTTTTCCATTGCTTGTCTTATAATGTAAATCCTTGATCGATACAACGACCACTTCCGAAAGCTTCAATTAACATGATCATCAAACCACTTCTTGTCGTACTTCTTTGTCTTGTCTGTGTTATGTGTGCGGTGGGCCAGACTTCACAGCCGACCAGTCTGCAGGCTCTGGTTAATGAAGCCGCGCGGACTGCGATTGAAAAGTTTGCTGATAAGAAGTTCGACGAGAAGCACCTTTCCATAACATTAATCGATCTTCGTGATGCAGCGCGGCCGGGGATCGCGAGCTTTCGCGGCAATGAACGGATCTACCCGGCAAGCGTCGTGAAGATGTTCTATCTCGCGGCAGTGCATCGGGCGCTGGAGGACCGAAAGATTCAGGACACGCCCGAGCTCAAGCGAGCCGTGAAAGACATGATTGTTGATTCTTCGAACGAGGCCACTCAGTACATCGTGGACGTGTTGACGCAAACGACGGGCGGGTTTGAATTGCCGCCTAAAGAGATGGAAGAGTGGCAGTACAAGCGCAACTGGGTGAATCGTTGGTTTAGTTCGCTGGGCTACACGAATATCAACGTCAACCAGAAGACATTTTGTGAAGATGCTTATGGACGCGAGAGTGTATCGCGTGGTCCGAAAGGGGAGAACCGCAACAAGTTGACGACTGACGCCACGGCCAGGTTGTTGATGGAGATCGTGACCGGCAAGTCCGTCACATCCGAACGCAGCGCTCAAATGATGGAGTTGTTGAAGCGAGATTACGCACGAAAGACAGGCGACAACGATGACCAGGGAAGAGGATTTACCGGGATAGCTCTCAGCGGACTTGAGGGCGCGCGCCTTTGGTCAAAAGCCGGATGGACCAGCACCACGCGCCACGACGCGGCGTACATTGAAATGCCCGACGGCGCTAAGTTCGTGCTGGTGACGTTTACGACCGATCACGCAAACGAGCGTGAGATTATCCCCACCGTCGCCCGTGTGGTAGTCAATGGGTTGAAGAAGACAACGCCGTAATCCAAAGTTCCGTGGATTCTGCGGCTCCGCCGCCTACACTGCGGTAAGCCTTTGGCTTACCGGAGAAATCGAAATCCCATTTGAGGCTACGCCTCCTGATCACCTTTCGAGGCGTAGCCTCCCGACAATTACAGACGTAGTCGGTAAGCCAGAGGCATACCGCAAGGAAAGCGGCAGAGCCGCCGCCCGACTACTAACAAAATCCTCCGCCACGCTTTAAAACGTCGGTCGATTCCGAATCAACAGTGCCTATCCCGTATGAGTTCGATTAGATGACGATTCCTGCTGTACATCCTCGCCTCGGAAGACTGAGCGCGATCTTCGGTGGCATAGTCTGGCTCGCACTGTTCCTGTTTGAGTTGGGCGACTCATCCGAAACAGGTTTGATGCAACGGCTTGTGCTCTTCGGCATCCTCGTTATCGTTCCGCTAGCGCTTTCGTTGACGCCGTTACCCAACACAAACGACCAGGATTCATGGTTCTACCGCCTCGCGTTGTCAACACAACCGATCGGCGCGCTGGCAACGATTCCATCGTTCTTGATGGAGCCGGGTCCGCTCGCCGCCGCGTTCGCCTCACTTTGGTTTTGGGTGACGGCGGTGATCGCACTTTGGGGCGTCTCAAGACTCATGCGTGCCGAACTCCGAACGCCCGCAGAGCTTTCAATAACTGCTGGGTTGTTGTTTCTGCCCGTGGGAGGTGGTTGGTTGATCGTGTCACGTCTGGGAATTCAGTTAGCGGGTTTCGGCGACACAATTATTCTTCTGACTGCAATTCACTTTCACTTCGCCGCTTATGCCGCTCCGGCTCTCGCCGGGTTAGCCGGTCGCAAACTCACTGAATTCGGAATCGCTCCTCGAGTTTTTCCGCTGGTGCCGGTCGGCATTGTTGCTGGAACGCCGCTGGTGGCCGCGGGGATCACCTTCTCACCTGTCCTCGCATTTGTGGGAACACTGATGATCGCGACAGCTTTGTTTCTGTTGGCGATCCTCCTGGTCGCTTTTGTGATTCCGCGAATTGAGTCTCGAACGGCGCGCATTCTGTTGTCGGTTTCAGCCGTGTCGAGCGCCTGCGCAATGTTGCTGGCAGGTATTTACGCCTACAGCATCGTAGCGAGGGTTTTGCTGATCGATATTCCGCAGATGGCAAAAACGCATGGTCTCTTGAACGCGTTTGGATTTGTGCTATGCGGGTTGATTGCGTGGATTATTGTGAAGAACGGTTCAGAGAAACTCCCAGATCAGTAGCTCACAACATTATTGCGGCCATGAGAGTCGTTGATTCTTTCTTACCAAACCAGGATCTTCTCAATCACATTTCAAGCAGCACGAATATCGGAACCAATCGAAAGTGTTGGAGTCTAAGTCTTCACGAATCGAATGCTGTGCGCGTGATTCTCATTAGAGACAGGCAGGAATGCTGTCGTATGTCGGAGGAACAAAATGTCTTTACACACTGGTTCTGGAGAGACGACCAAGCCGAACATTAATGTGACGCCGCTGATCGATGTGCTGTTAGTGCTGCTGATCATCTTCATGGTGGCTGTGCCACTAAAACCGCAGCGCTTTCTCGCAAAAGCACCGGCGGAACCGGATCATTCCCCATTCCCGATGAGCCCCGATCCGCTGACGCTGGTAGTGACTATTCAGCCTGACCATTCGCTCAAGCTAAATAGCATGGATGGAATGGGCACGATCGAAGACACTTCGAAGTTGAGCGAAAGGCTCACCAAGCTGTTCGCGGAGCGCCGTCAGAACCGAGCTTACCGACACGACTCGATTGCGAGTGCGTACCTGACTGAGGACGAACGCGTGCAACGAACTGTTTTTATCAAAGCGCCACGCTCGCTTAGTTATGGAAATGTCGTAAAAGTAATTGATGGGCTAAAAGGTGCAGGTGCATCGCCGATTGGTTTACAGCTCGATGGATTGAATTAAATGAGTGGCGGTGAAAACAATTGGCCGCGGATCGACGCGGATGAAACGAGATCCGAGATTCGGAGTTCAAACTTTAGTAGGCGGTTTGTAGCAAGACCCGCAGGCCAAATGCCGAGCCGTTGACCCTAACCTTCTCTCATCAAACTCCCGCACACTATCACTTCCTCAGTCTGTCCTGTTCGAGTGCAAATCTGATAAGCTTTCGGCTCCCCCGTTAGATCCAATTCAGACTTCAACACTGTTCATGGTCTCGCCTGGAGTTTATCTCCGGCTGGCCCATGGTTCTATCTAATCGATAGTGCACGGAGGAAGGAGCACCTTATGCGAATCAAACTGCTCGGGACGTTGGTTGTTTGTTTGACGGTGGTCGCCGTTCTGCTGGTGACAAATCATGCGGGAGCCCAGAAGCAGGACCCGCCAACTTCATTTTCGCCTGTAATTGAGGAGCCATTTGAGGTCGTGCGCGCACGCGATAAGGCTGCGAAGTCACGAGTTAATGCCGCAGCGCAAAGGCTGCTCGAGCAACGATACGATCTGCGGCGGCGCGTTGACGATGGCGTTACGATGACTCGCGGAAAACCTGTTCCGGTCGGACCGACTGCAAAACTAAAAGGAGGAGTTACCTGGGACCAACTGGGCCGGATGACTCCCGATGAGATTCGCACGAAGGGGTTGTTTCCGTACCTTCCGTTGCCACATCCTAACCACCCGGTTGGTGGAATGCTGTTTCCTCAAAATGAGATCAAAGCCCTGCCGCGGCTCGAACGTTTTGATCTCGATTTCGATATACCCGATCACTTCCTGCCTGAGTTTCCACCGGCGATCTTCTTAACCACTCGTCCGGACCTTGGCGATGTTTCAAAAGGAAAAGTCGTCCAGCTCGATAACTTTTACGAGCTCTTCAACGGGATTCTGAATCCGAAACAGTTAGAGGGTCTGCGACTGCTGGTGACGCAGTTTCCGCAACAACAGTTCAATGCTACTGCCGATCGAAAAACTGAGCGTGCCGATGGGATGATTGGTGTCACTTGTCTCGATTGCCACGTTAACGGCCACACGTCAGCGGCAACGCACCTGGTTGGTGACATTCGCCCGCAGGAGAACCGTCATCGCATTGATACGCCTTCTTTAAGGGGCGTTAATATCCAACGGCTCTTCGGCTCTCAAAGGGCGTTAAAATCTGTCGAAGACTTTACCGAGTTTGAGCAGCGGGCCGCATACTTCGACGGTGATCCGGTTCTGGCTACGAAGAAAGGTGTAAATATTCTTGAGCGTGGTTCTCAGGTGCACTTCATGGCAGAGTTTCAAGCACTTCTGGATTTCCCACCGGCGCCGAAGCTTAACGTGATGGGCCGGTTGGATCGCAGCAAGGCTACCGAGAGCGAAATACGAGGCGAAGATCTCTTCTTTGGTAAGGCCAACTGCGGCGGTTGCCACGCGGCGCCTTTCTACACCGACAATCTGATGCACAACTTGAAAGTGGAGAGGTTCTATACGCCCAGGATGGAAGGCGGCATGATGATTACTTCTCAGGGACCGATCAAAACGTTCCCTTTGCGCGGCATCAAGGAATCGCCACCGTATCTACACGACGGCAGACTATTGACGTTGGAAGATACAGTTGAGTTTTTCAATCTCGTGCTGGAGTTGAAACTGACTGCGGCTGAGAAGAAAGATTTGGTAGCGTTCTTGAGAGTGTTGTGAGGATGAGGGGCTCAGGTCTCAGGGCTCAGGGCTCAGGTCTCAGGGCTCAGGTCTCAAGTCGCAGTCTGAAATCTCAAATTTGAGATCTCAGATATCTCAGATCTAAGAAAGCTACTTTAGAAGGGGTCCTCATGCTGAGACTTGAGCCCTGAGACTTGAGCCCTGAGACTTGAGCCCTGAGACCTGAGCCCTGAGACTTGAGACTTGAGACTTGAGACTTGAGACTTGAGCCCACCTATTCCTCCGCAGCGGCTCTTAATTCTCGAAAGAGAAGGGCCAGGTCTTTCTGCTGGTAATGCGCATTTAGTCCACTGGGATTCGGCAACGCCCAGAGGATCGTCTCGCCGATTCGTTTCTCCTGACGACCGACTCTGGCTTTCGGTTGATTGAAAGCCACGCGATACGCACCGAGACCGAGCACTGCAAGAATCTTTGGGCGATAACGTTTTACCTTTCTGACCAACTGCTTTCCGCCCGCAACTATCTCTTCCACTTTCAATTGATCAGCTGTCGCTGTGGTTCGTTGGACGACATTTGTGACGCCATACCCTTTTTTCAGCAGTTCGCGTTCATCAAACGGTGACAGCAATCGATCAGTAAAACCGCCGTGATATAACGCCGGCCAAAAGCGATTGCCGGGACGAGCGAAATGGTGTCCGACGGCGGCCGTGTAGAGTCCAGGATTGATGCCGCAGAAAAGCACACGCAAGTCGGCAGCAATGACATCGGGAACGGTTTTGGTTACGGCAGCGAGCAGCTCAGCTCGAGTCGGCTTCCAGGGAGTTGGCATCGAGAGGTCAGGTTGACTCTGCTAGTTTGCCTCAGCGCGATGGGCAGTCGACGCGCGGTGGTATTGACTGCATTCCGATCTCAGTAGATTTCAAATTTTGCGCGTTGGGTGAAGCTCTGCTTGGTTATGCGATCAACTACGGTGACACTTAACAGGTAGCGTCCGGCCGTGAGATCCATCAGCGGAATTTCAGCTGCGTACGGCAAGCGAGCAAGATCTGGGATGCCCTCTGAATTAATTCTCCGCAGCGCCGCGGTCATGACCGGCTGAGAATCTCTGAGGACCTGCACCTGCACGGCCGAGTCAGGCTTACCATCCGCGCCGCGTCCGGCGTTGTAAACAAAGAAAAGAAAACGAAGAAACGAGTCGCGACGAAATTGACGAGCCACGTTCAAACTCACTTGGTCATTGCTCGTTTTCTCGCCGGCGGCGGCGTTTGCCATTACCGTCTCCGCCCGTTCACCGATCAACAGACTGCTCGCTGTTAATTTTCCGGCAGCTACGTTTGGCACTTCGATCCAGGCTTGGGCGCTGCCGGCTTTCCCGCTTACTACGTCCCTGGCCCCGACTCGAACGTGATACAAACCCGGGCTAAGGTGCAGCGGAAATGTGTAGATGATGTCGTTGAGATGTTTCGTGTTTTCGATCGCTGATGATTCCGCCGGTGCTGAGATAGTGATTCGTTGAGCGAACGTAGCCCCGACACGGCCGGTCTCGTCATAAACAAACCCCGCGACGTCGATTGCCGCCTTGCTCTTATCTCCTTCGACTCCGAACGACACAAACTCGCGCGGCACTTGCATCGAGCTGGACACCATCTCGCCCTTGTCCGGCGTGTTCACGTACGAGAGACTCAGTGAAACCGGAACAGTACGTTCCGGATACGGAGCGGTGATGACGGCCCTTAGTCCATTGTCGGAGGTTTTGCTCGCTGCCTTAGCGGGAACCTTCTTTGCGCTCTTCTTTGTTTCGGCAATGGTCGGCGTGGGATCGACGTCGTAAAAACCTCGCCGCACCCGAACGTTCAGGTTCGGTTTATTGACAAGCTTGACCTCGATCTTACGGAACCGGCTCTTATTGTCTGCGGTTGAATCCGGTTTCCAGGCCAAAAGATAATAGGTTGAGGTTTCGGTCAGCGCCTTCTTCACTCCGGTTTCGAAAGAGTTTGTATTAAAGAAAGGACGGCCGCCGGTGTCGCGAGCAAGCGCGTTCAGGCCATCCTGCGTCGCGCCGAGTTCGCCGCTCAACGATCGTTCGTATCTGCCGCTCGGGTCGAATGGAGCCGCGAAGCTGATGTCGGAAAGCGTAGCGACCAACCCGCGCGAGTCCATCGAATAGATGATGACGCCGCTGCGTGCTGCGGCACTGGTAACTCTCCTAAGACGCTCGACGGTGTCAGAGTTGCGACCATCCAGAAGAAAACCGTTTGAGATAAAGAAAACAATCTTGCGTCCTGGTAACTTGCTCGAGTTTCGGACCAGCCCCTCGAGTCCTGCCAATGTATTACGCGTGATGTTGGAACCCAGTGCCAGTATCTGACGAGAACGGGCAAGAACCATATTGGCGGCGGAGTCTCGAGTGAGGCCGGGCAGCTCCCGAATGAGCGCGTCGATGAAATAATCCGTAGTGTCGCGATCGTAGCGACTGATCAGCAGCGCCTGATACTCCTTCATGGGCGGCCGGTCCATATCGGTGACAGTCGTGGCGCGCGGCCTCACCTTCTCCAGGGCTTTTTGCAATACGACGCGGTTATCAGTCAGTTGTTGAAGAAAGCCGATTTGGCCGGACGAAGAAGTGATCGCCACCTCATCGTTTTGACCCATCTCTTTCTCTAAGAAAGTTTTTATGGTCTTACGCGTCAACGTAGCGCCCGCGAGATCCAGGTGCAGGTCATCGACGAAAAAGAAGATCGTTCGCCCTCGATCAAGCGGGATGGTTGTTCCAATCGAAGGTCGATCAGCCCGGCCGTTTCCCCTTGCCGCAGCCAATTGCAATTCCTCGTCAACGCTGCCGGTTGTGATGCGCTCGAAAAACTCAATCGATTGTGGTTTACCATCGATTCGAAGTTCAAAGTCTTCGCGTTTTAGATCGTTGGCGAACCGGCCATCCTCATCAAAGACCATCACGTCGGTCTGCACCAACTGCGTAAAAACTTTTACGACGTCGGGTTGTTCTTTTGGATCCTGTGGCGTCGACTGAGCCGAATATAAAAGTGGATCGACCAGCGCGCACAAAATCACCACGGCAGTAGCCAAGCGCGAATGACTGCGTTGCGTGAGCATAAGATCGTGTGAAATAGATAGCTGAGCCGAAGGCACCGATGTAGGGGAGAATGCTGCAATTATTTAGGCGGCGCTATGCGTGTACTATGAATCACGAGCCGGATTTCGCGCAACAGCAAAACCCTCGCGTCCAAATTTACGTATTAATGTGGAAATTCCTTACCAGGAACAACTGAAATCCGAATCCAGGTCGTTAACCCTGCAACAGAATGTCATCAAACCCTGCCACTGTATTACTTGAAAAAGTGTCGAAGAGCTTCGGTGAATTTACCGCTGTTAGCGAATTGAGTTTGGCAGTCAGTGCTGGTCGCATCTTTGGATTGCTCGGGCCAAACGGCGCCGGGAAGACGACGACTATTAGAATGATCGTCAATATCACTGCGCCCGACTCGGGACGTATCGAGCTTTTTGGTCAGACGATAACTCCTGAATTGCAGGATCGTATCGGGTACCTTCCTGAAGAGCGTGGTTTGTACAAGAAGATGAAAGTCGGCGAGCAGTTGCGCTTTTTTGCGGAGTTGAAGAGTGTGAAAGGGAAGGAAGTTGACGAACGGATCGATCATTGGCTGGCTCGTGTAAAACTCTCGGATTGGAAGAATAGGAGATCGACGGAGCTTTCGAAGGGCATGCAGCAGAAGATTCAGTTCATCACGGCTGTTCTTCACGAGCCAGATCTTTTGATTCTTGACGAGCCTTTTTCCGGACTCGATCCGGTCAATGTTGGGCTGCTCAAAGAGATCGTTCTCGAGCTCAAGCGGTCAGGCAAGACCATTATATTTTCTACTCACCAAATGGAAGTCGCAGAACAGATTTGTGATGACATCTGTCTGCTCAATCGCTCGCGCAAAGTTCTGGAAGGCAGTCTGCGACAGGTTAAGCAAGGCTTCGGTCGTAATGCCGTCGCGCTGAGAATTGAAGGTGCAGATGGGGTACTTGACTCGTCGTGGTTGGTGACGTCAATCCAACATCATAGCGACGAGATCGAGGTGTTGTTAGCGCCTGGAGCCGATGCTCAGCAGTTGTTGCGGAGTTTGCTTGATGCAGGCGCTACTGTCAGCAAATTCGAAATGGTCGAACCAAGCTTGAACGACATCTTTATCGAGAAAGTCAGCGAAGCTTAATGACGAAATTTCTTGCCATCGTAAAACGCGAATACATTCAACGCGTCAGAAGCAAGTTCTTCATCATAGTCACCTTGATCGGTCCGCTAGCGATGGCCATGTTTGGCGTAGTGCCGGCACTGATCGTCAACATGGATATTGGTGGCCCAGTGCGGGTGGCGGTCGTCGATCAGACAGGGAAAATGTTCGTGCCATTGCAGTCAACCCTCAGCCGCGGACGTGACGGAGAGAGGCCTGCATCGCCTGCTGGGATTGATGCAGGGAGCCTTAGTAGAAATACGAACGAAAGCGTTCAATCGACGGCGAACCAACAGAAAACAAAGTTTCAGCTGCAGGAAGTTAAGGTTGCAGAGCAATCGCTTGAAACGATTAAGGCTGAGTTGAACCGGAGGGTTCGGGATAAGGAACTGGACGGTTTCTTGATTCTGCCTGCCGATCTGCTCGAGAACGGAAGCGCAGATTTCTACGGACACAACACGGGCGATTTCATTACGAAAGAGCGTTTGGAATCCGCGCTCAGCGCCGCGGTACGTGAGCAGCGTCTGGCTGACGCGAATATCGATGTCAACCTGGTACGAACTCTGTCGCGCCGGGTGGATCTGCGATCAATAAAGGTCGGATCGGCCGGAGAAGAGAAGGACTCCGGAGAAGGATTGATTTTGGTCTTCGCGACCGGGTTCATTATCTATCTAACGGTGCTGATGTACGGGCAGATCGTGTTGGGTGCCATCATTGAAGAGAAGGAGACACGCATTGCGGAGATACTTTTCTCGTCTGTGAAACCATTTACGTTGATGGTAGGTAAGTTGACTGGGGTTTCATTGGTGGCGTTGACGCAACTCGGTATCTGGGCCATCGCGTTCCTCGGTTTCGTAACGTTCGCAGCGAAAGGCCTGCCCATCAATATTCCTAACATCTCGCCGTTAGCCTTTGTGTATTTCGCACTCTTCTTTCTGCTTGGATATTTTATCTACTCAACTATCTACGCGCTGATTGGATCAATGGTGACGACCGCACAGGAAGGCGGCCAACTAGCTATGCCTGTCATTCTGCTGTTGGTGGTAGGTTTCTATTTGGCATTTCCCGTGATCCAGAGTCCGGATTCATCATTTGCATTCTGGGTTTCAATGGTTCCTTTCTTCTCTCCAATCACGATGGTCGTCCGCATCGTTACGCAGACGCCGCCGTTTTGGCAGATAGCGCTGTCATTGGCGATAGGTTTTGCCACCGTCGTGGCGCTAACGTGGTTGGCGGCGCGAATCTATCGCATCGGGATGTTGATGTACGGCAAGCGCGCGACGATCCCGGAAGTGCTGCGGTGGGTGAGGCAGGCGTGAGCGGGAAAGAAGTTTCGAGTTTCGAGTTTCAAGTTGGTCTCAGGTCTCAAGACTCAAGACTCAGGTCTCGGACTTGGGAACTGGTTTTGGTTATGAGATCTGAGATCTGAAATTTGAGATCTCAAATCGGACCAACAAACCTGAGACCTTGAGCCCTGAGACCTGAGACCTTGAGCCCTGAGACCTGAGACCTGAGACCTTGAGCCCTTGAGCCCTGAGACCTGAGACCTTGAGACCTTGAGACCTTGAGCCCTACTAACCTCCAACATCTACCCTCTACTCTCCCCCATGCCAATCGAAATCGAAAAAAAATACCGCTTAACCAAATCACAACGTGAACTTGTTACCCAGCGCCTGGCGGAGATTGGTGCGAACCTGCGCAAGCATGAGTTTGAAGAGAACACGCTCTTTAGCGGAGCAGTTCTTGAACATGGCCACTCCGTTTTGCGTCTGCGCCGGGTTGGAAAGACAGCCGTGCTGACCTACAAAGAACGACTTCCCACTTCGTCGGGCGTCAAGCATCAACGTGAAGACGAAACGCGAGTGGGCAATCCTGAAGCGCTCGAACTCATTCTGGATGCGCTCGGCTTCACTCCCGCACTTGTCTACGAGAAGCGCCGCACGACCTGGACACTTGGGAAAGCTGAAATCGTAATCGATGAGTTGCCCTTCGGCTTATTCATGGAGATTGAGGCTAGTGAGCAGGACATCAGTGAGATCGAAAAGAAGTTGTCGATCAAGGGTTTGAAAACCGAGCACGAGAGCTACCCGCAATTGGCGATGAAGCATGGCAAACGCTTTGGCGAAGTGGTAGAGGCGCGCTTCAGGAAATAATCTCTGCCTGAAGAAAAGAAAAGCGGCTTCGCTCCCAAAAGGAGTGAAGCCGCTCTTTTAGTTCACCGCTAATCGGGAACTTACATGCCCATGCCGCTCATGCCACCCATGCCGCCTGGCATCGGAGTGGATTTGTCATCCTCGGGAATCTCAGAAACCATCGCTTCGGTGGTCAACATCAAACCGGCGATTGAAGCCGCGTTCTGCAACGCAGTGCGCGTAACCTTCGCAGGATCGATGACACCAGCCTTCACCATGTCTCCGTACTCTTCCGTTTGCGCGTTGAAGCCAAAGTTCTCACTCTTTTCAGAACGAACACGCTCGACCACAACTGCACCCTCTTTGCCGGCGTTCTGAACGATCTGGCGCAGTGGCTCTTCCAGTGCACGACGAACGATGTTTACGCCAATCTGCTCATCTGGATCGCCTTCACCCGCAGCGTTGATCTGGAACTTCTCCAGGACCTTCGCCGCCCGAACCAAAGCCACACCACCGCCGGGAACAATTCCTTCCTCGACAGCAGCGCGCGTGGCGTGCATCGCATCCTCGACTCGGGCTTTCTTTTCCTTCATCTCGGTTTCGGTAGCAGCACCGACTTTGATCACAGCCACGCCACCGACGAGTTTCGCGAGACGCTCTTGCAGTTTCTCGCGGTCATAGTCGGAAGAAGTCTCCTCGATCTGGGCACGCAGGGTCTTAACCCGACCTTCGATGTCAGATCCTTTACCGGCGCCTTCCACGATGGTTGTGTTGTCCTTGTCGATGGTGACTTTCTTAGCGCGGCCAAGATCTTCCAGCTTAACGTTCTCGAGTTTGATCCCGAGGTCTTCGCTGATCACCTTTCCGCCCGTCAGGATCGCGATGTCTTCGAGCATCGCCTTGCGACGATCGCCGAATCCTGGAGCTTTGACTGCGGCAATGTTCAAGGTGCCGCGCAGTTTGTTCACGACGAGGGTCGCGAGCGCTTCGCCTTCAACATCTTCCGCGATAATGAGCATTGGTTTGCCCATCTTTGCGACCTGCTCGAGCAAGGGCAGCAGATCTTTCATCGAGCTGATCTTCTTTTCGTGAATGAGGATCAGCGGATTGTCGAGGACCGCTTCCATACGTTCTGCGTCAGTAACGAAGTACGGGCTAAGATATCCGCGGTCGAACTGCATGCCTTCGACCACCTCTAGCGAGGTTTCCATCGTCTTGGACTCTTCAACGGTGATGACGCCGTCTTTGCCGACTTTGTTCATCGCTTCCGCGATAATGTTGCCGATGGTCTGATCGCCATTCGCCGACACCGTGCCAACCTGGGCGATCATGTCGCCCTTAACTGGCTTCGCGAGGCGTCGAATCTCTTCGGTAGCGCGCTCAACAGCTTTGTCGATACCGCGTTTGAGGGCCATCGGATTGGCGCCGGCCGCGACGGTCTTCACGCCTTCGCGGAAAATTGCCTGGGCCAAAACGGTTGCGGTGGTGGTGCCATCGCCAGCTACATCTGAGGTCTTGGACGCGACTTCACGAACCATCTGAGCGCCCATGTTCTCGAGCGAGTCCTTGAGTTCGATCTCTTTGGCGACGGTGACTCCGTCTTTCGTGATGGTGGGGGAACCAAATTTCTTATCGATTACAACGTTGCGGCCTTTCGGGCCGAGCGTGATCTTTACAGCGTCGGCGAGCTGATTGATGCCGCGCAGAATCGCCGCTCGCGACTCCTCGCCGTGGATTACTTGCTTTGCCATTTCTTTCTTCTCTCCTGCTGAAATGTGGAATGTTTAGGACAAAATTAAAGGCGACTGAGTTTTAAGAACTACTTGCCGCCCTTTTTGCCGCTTGCTGCTCCGGCGCGTTCGATGATCCCGAGGATCTCGTCTTCGCGCATGATCAGGAGCTCTTCGCCATCAATCTTGATCTCTGATCCGCTGTACTTACCGAAAAGAACTCGGTCGCCAGTCTTCACATCGAGGGGCTGACGGCTACCGTCTTCCTTGTATTTACCTTCGCCGGCTGCCACTACTTCGCCTTCCTGGGGTTTTTCCTTCGCCGTGTCCGGAATAATGATGCCGCCGCGTACCTGCTCGCCCTCTTCAATTCTCCGCACAATGACGCGGTCATGGAGAGGTCTAATGTTCGTTGCCATGCTCTAAATTCTCCTTTCAGGATTCGTAACTAAGATTGCGCTCGTTGGAATTAAGACGTTAGAAATTCACTTGGTTAGCACTCTTCGCGAACGAGTGCTAGGAATATAGCCAACCGGAAAAAAAGTGTCAACCGGGAGGGGATAGCCGATGGAAAGGTTACGACTTAAGGCGTCAGCGACCTGCTGCTTTGGCGGAGCGGGCATGAATACGTTCGGATTTTTTGTAAGCTGCCACCCGCTTTGACAAGGTGTTTCGGTGAATTCCGAGTATTTTGGCGGTGTTTGAGAGGTGTCTATTGTTTCGGTTGAGGCACTTAAGGATGTATAGCTTTTCGAATTCGGCCACTGCCTCTTCCAAAAGGATCTGGCCGTCCAGCATTTCGTCGATCAGTGCTTCAAGGCGAACACGCATTTTGGTCGAGCCTCCCGACGTTTAGGCTGGAGTCTTTTAGAACCTGGCTTAGAGTTCCGTTCCGGTGAGCAGACGGTATGCTTCGAGATAACGAGAAGTCGTGGCAGCCGCAACGTCGGACGGAATGGCCGGTGCTGGGGGCTGTTTATCCCAGTTCAGTGTTTCCAGGTAGTCCCGTACGAACTGCTTATCAAAAGACGGCTGAGATTTTCCCGGTGAGTAGCTTTCGGCCGGCCAGAATCGGGAAGAGTCAGGTGTCAGAACCTCGTCCACTAGTATGATCTCACCGTTTTTATCAACCCCAAATTCGAACTTGGTATCGGCAATGAT
>JANNON010000030.1:0-3428 GCA_031399105.1 Blastocatellia bacterium
CGCGGCTGGCCGAACAGATCGGCGCCGTATGGAAGTTGTTGTAGATCAATCCGTTTTTCGCGAGTCGTTCAAGGGTCGGCATCTTGATAACGCCACCAAATGTTTCGGACCCTGCGTACCCGAAATTGTCTAGCAGGATCACCATCACATTGGGTGCTCCCTGCGGTGCCCTGGCTTCAAAGATTGGAGGCGCTTTCACATTGCGCGCGTCGAGTTCAGTGATCGTTTGGAGCTTCGGTTCCGCTAGTGGCAAAACCGTCCGGTCTACATTCGGCTGTTGCGCTGACAGCGGGACAACCAAAAGATGCGTTGCAAAAAACACGAGGGTCAGCAGTTGAGCAATGAGTACTTCAAATCTTTTCATTGAGTTCTCCTCTTCCGTGAGCTCCCATCTTTGAATTGGGAGCAATCCAGAATAAACGAGGGTTGCCCACGGAGAGACGCCCCGACGAACTAGAAAATCATCACGAGTCTTGCACCGGGAATAACTGCTGTGTCAGCGATAGCGCGAGTTGGTCGAATGATCTGTAGATCACCCGTTAACCTCAACCACGGTGTGAGGTGAAAGTTGTAGAACGCTTCGAACTGATGCTCAGGGCGTGGGCGTCGTCCAGCCAGCTCGAGCAGGTTGAGGTTATCTTTCAAAACGTCGCTGAGGTCGGTATAGGCGTAAGCGATGCCGAATTCGTCCCTGGGCCGACTCTTGAAAAGGCCGTTGCCGCCCAGGCCCAGATCGAAAAATGTCGAGATCGGGCTGGTGTCCTGATCTGAGATTGAAACCTGACTGAAGAATCCCCAGCCATCTTTCGGACCTCGCTCAACAAGGTATTGTCGAAACGTATAACTTAATGACCATGAACCTCGCTGCGGCTGGACGGACCTGAGAGGTGGACCAGGGAGATTGATAATCCTGATGTCGTCGAAAGGCGTGTATTTCTTTGTCGTGATGGCCCCGCCAAACGAATGCTTTGCCGTCTTCCCAAAATACTTTGTCGGGAAGATGAATGTGGGTGCCAGCGTCACACCATCCGCGAACAAATCTTTGAGACCCAGGTCAAGTGAATGGTCATTGGGATCGAGCACCAGGAGAGTGAAACGCGGTTCTCCTCCCTTAATGTAAGCAAAGCTCGCCCCGTTTGTGATCAACGGAACCTGACGCGCCGCTGTTAACGGAGCAGTTTGCGCAACATTGAAAAAGCGCTCCGTGCCCTTGCCTGCGAAGAAGTCTTCGTCGATCAGATCGACAATGTTGAAGCGGCCGAACGAGACAGCAAACAGATCTCCCTTAGCCAGGTCCTTCGGTATTAGACGAGTAAAGTAGAACGACGTCACCGAGACTGAGCTACCATCTGAGGATGGCAAAAGCGCCGCAAGGTTGACTGGGTTGAGGTTGCCGATGCCGCCGAGAACTGGTCCACCAAAACGTGTTTCGGAGTGAACCTCCATTGACCACCACTTCAAGCTCGGTTTCATTTTCCCGAGATCAAATTTGAAAGCTGTTTCGAAGATGGCGTTGTACTCGCTGCCAGTCCGGATTCCGCCTGCGGCCACGCCCTGGTAAAACTGTGTGAACTTGAAGTCCATCTCAAGTCCTTGCGCTTTCAATCGTTCCCGATCTCCATCCCAGTCGCCGGTCATCTTTTCCCAGTGCCAGAAGTCCGGCTTTGGAGTAGCTGCGGGTGCAGGTGTTTGAGTTGGCGCCGGCGCTTCGCTGCTCAACCCATTTTCATCAAGAGTTTTTTTCGCGAGCTCAACGGCTTCTTGTTTGTCAGGCACCTGAGCTGCGGTTGGATCCTGGCTGAAGGCGTTCGATGCGAGCAGAAGGACGACGACTGCAGACAGAATCGGGTAGTCTTAAGATTGTTTTCATAAGTGTTTTCTTCTCGGGCGTTCCTTCCTATTAAATGTCCTTCACACACCGAAAACCAACGTGATTGGAGGCTGAACGAACTTCGCCTTTGCCACGAGTGCCAACCATGTAGCGAGTGCAATACTGGTCTGTGCACAAGAATGAACCACCGCGCTGTACGCGCTTTGGCAGGTCTGGCTCGGCCGGGTCAAGGCTACTCGGAGGGCCCTGTGGGTTCAGCGCGACTCCGCCTTGCTCAGCTAAAGTTTTGTAGTAGTCAGGACGATACCAATCGCTGCACCATTCCCAAACGTTGCCGCCGACATCGAAGAGGCCGTACCCGTTTGGGTTGAACCGTCCGACTGGGGCGAAGCCTTTGAATCCATCCTCACCAGTGTCGCCGCCTGCCACCGGAAACATTCCCTGATAGATATTTGCCGGCCACTCGCCGTCGGGCTTCAACTCATCGCCCCACGGGTACGTCTTACCAGTTAGTCCACCACGTGCCGCGAACTCAAACTCCGCTTCCGTTGGCAGACGCTTGCCGGCCCACTTCGCATAAGCTGCTGCGTCCTCGTAGGCAATTTGTACTACCGGAAATTTCTCGCGGCCTTTCAAGTTACTACCTGGACCATCTGGATGACGCCAGTTGGCACCCGGCACGTACCTCCACCAGTCGTAATGATTTTCAAGCGAGATTTGACGATGTGCCGGCGTGTACACAACCGAGCCCGGGACGAGTTTTTCTTCTGGGGCTCCGGGAAACTCTTCTTGTGTCGGCTTCTGCTCGGCGACGGTCACATAACCTGTTGCCTTGACGAACTCTTCAAACTGCTCATTAGTGACTTCAGTCGAGTCCATGTAGAACGCGTCGACATAGACACGATGAATTGGGCGGGCGTCCGCCATCGGTTGATCACCGCCGCAAACCATTTCGGTTGCGACCGGGTCCAGCGAACCCATGGAAAACTCACCGCCAGGAATGTAGACCATGCCGGTTGGCTTCGACCCTGGCACTGGATCAGAATTAGCAACTGTGGCTTCAAAATTTGGTTGAGCGTTGGGCCCAGATGAGGCGTTGCTGCTAACAGCAATCGAGTCTTTCACCGGGTTGAACCTAAAGATCAGAAACCAGATAAGGCCACCAACAGTAAGGAGTAGGGCTCCGAACACGATGGGGAGAAGAATGTTAAACCCTGGCTTCCGCATCTCGTTTGACCTTAATGTCTTCGTAGCTGCTTTCGGCACACAATTCTTCCTTCGAGATAGAGATCCGTGCGTTGCTTGATGATGCAGGACGCATCTTCATTACTCAACGGTTGCCTTGTCCAATCATCAGGCAATCAAAGCTCCGGCCGTCACTGGCAAAACTGACAGGTGATGATTTTGCTGAAACAAATGCGGGAGACTGTCTCGAAGCTTTTATTATCAGAAGCGAGGTATGTGGATCAAAATCGAGATCGGCGTGGGCTTAGCGCGCGAGAAGTTCTTACACGGTTTTTTCTACTGGTACATTATTGAAAGGTATTGGTGGCCAGGGACGGAATCGAACCGCCGACGCCGGCCTTTTCAGGGCCGC
>JANNON010000088.1:0-1901 GCA_031399105.1 Blastocatellia bacterium
ATCGCGTGCACCGCTTCCCAATCTTCGGTGGGTACCATTTCGATCGCGTCCCAGGGACAACCATCGAGGAAAGCTCCGTCCGGGCCTTTGCTGATGCATTTCTGACAGCCAATGCAAAGGTAAGGATCGACTTCTATGCGGCCGAACGGCGGATGGTCTTCGTCCGGAACCCAAAACATACAGGCTTCGATCGGACAATACTCGACGCACGCGGGCGACCCGGAGCAGCCGGTGCAGCAGTCGGTCGTAATCGCCAGGATGCGAGGCTTCTTTTTGCGCGTCGCTTTCCCGTCCCCAACCGACATTGGCCAATGTTTTTCTACGATATCGTACAAGATCTGACTCCACGCGAAGATTCCTGAGGTCGCCGCGACTCTAACATACCTCTTCAGATTTCCTCAACGATTTGTGTCGATACACTAATAACCTTGCTGGTCCGTCAAGTGCGAGTTACAAGTGATGGCATACTTTTGAAGGAGGGATCGAGCATGGAGACAATCGTGGGAATCTTTACGTCACTGGAAAAGGCCAGAGGCGCCATCAAGCAACTTAAATCATTAGGAATACTGGACCAGCGTCTGGTGCTTCTAACGCCTGGTAGTAACGCCAGTGAGGCGGAGGCCGAAGTCAGAACTATTGATGCCGAGGCGCCCGGAATTGGGCAAGCGCTCGGCGCCACTGTCGGCGGCGCGATGGGCGTGGCCGGTGGGTATACGCTGGGTGCGGCGGCGGCAAGTTTGATGGTGCCGGGCGTTGGCCCAATCATCGCCGCGGGTATTCTAAGCGCTGCGATTCTCGGCATTGGAGGGGCCGCGACAGGCGCCGCGGTTGGTGAGTCAATGGAAGAGAACATCGATGTCGGACTGCCGCACGATGAAACATTCATCTACGAAGACGCACTCCGGAAAGGCCGCAGCGTCTTGATCGCGTTCGTGGACGACGAACTGGAAGACCGAGTTCGGAATGTGCTGGCTCAATCCGGCGCTGAATCTATAGATAGCGCGCGCGAAGAGTGGTGGGTTGGTCTAAGAGATGCCGAGGAGGAGCAGTATCAAGCGCAAGGTAGAGACTTCAAAACTGCTGAGGTAAGCTATCGCCGCGGTTTTGAAGCCGCGCTCAATCGTCGCTATCGAGGGAAGAGTAGCGAAGAAGTTGCGCCGGAGTTTGATGGCGCGAGTTCTGATGAAGCGTTTCGTCGCGGCTATGAGCGCGGCCAGGCATATCAGAACGACCTCGAAACGAAAATTAGTTAGTGAAGGATCTGCTCTTAAACCTGGCGGTGCTGGTTGGGATTCTTGGTCTCAGTGCACTGATCACAAACTGGTTCGCTCGTGCGATGTACATTCGTTGCGGCGCCTGTGGCACACTCAATGCCCGGCGCCGCTCGAAATGTAGAACTTGCGAAAATGAGTTCGGTTAGAGCGGGGACGAGGAGCACTTAGCCGCGGATGAACGCGGATGAACGATCTGAGAAGAGAAGCTACGGAACCATTAACCTCCTGCGGAACCATTAACCTCTGTTTAGAGCTTTAGCGAAGCGCCTGTTAAAAAAATCCATGTGGCACAATCAAACTGACTCTGTTAATCCCGAATGGCAGACGCACGCCGAGAAGACTAACTATCGCGAAACTCCTCGTTATGCCGGCACAATCGAATACTCGCAGCGTTTGGCGGCAGCTTCGCCGCTCATCAGGTTCGAAAGCTTTGGCAAAAGTGGTGAGGGCAGGGAACTGCCGCTCTTGATCGCGGCGGAAGGCGGCACGTTTACGCCTGAGGCAGCAAAAGCGAGCAGCAAACCTGTAATCCTGATTCAAGCGTGCATTCATTCCGGCGAGCCCGATGGCAAAGACGCCGGACTGGCTCTGTTGCGCGACATAACCATTCGCAAACTGCATCCCGAC
>JANNON010000089.1:0-5274 GCA_031399105.1 Blastocatellia bacterium
CTTGGGCAGGGTGCACGTGGACACATAAGGAAGTCAGTACCGTCACGCAGTAGCGTCGGGTCAGGGTGTGACGATGAGTAACGATGAGTAGCAGTCTGTGTAACCGCAAAGTCACCCGACGCAACTGCGTTACGGTCCTGACTTTATCGCGCTACCGACCTGATCCTGCGACACTGAACTGGTGCCTGCTGGACAGCCTCAACTCACTTCTCTAAAATCACTTTCACCTGCCCCCAGCGATAACACTCTCTCCCAACAACCAGGAAGGAAACCATATGAGGAAGGTGACTGCCTTTTTGATTGCATGGGCGTTGATGGCGGTTATGGCTGTCCCGGTCGCGGCAAGATGCGGACGACTGCGCCATCGACATAGCAATGTTACGCATACACATTCGGCTTGTGTAGGTGACGGTCACAGGCATGGCCGGAGTTTCTGGCAAAAGCACCGTGACAAGCTGACAACCGCTGGCGGCGCCGGCGTCGGGGCCGTAATCGGCGGCATTGCCGGAGGTGGAAGGGGCGCTGCGATCGGCGCCTTGGTCGGTGGCGGCGGTGCGGCTGTGTACACCTACGGAGTGCGCAAACGCAGACGCTCGGCACGGTACTAATCCTTGGTTATTAACTCTCCCCAACCTCCCCTTTCTTAAGCTCGATGCTCTAAGTCTTGCAATAACGCGATTTAAGCTCGCGTAAAAACATGTTTGCCAGCATGGGTCAAAACCTGTAGAATCCTTTGACTGTCCTGGGCGGCAGGCCACCTCAAGCGAACCCGCCGCAAACTCCCATCCTCGTAAGCCCTTGTTATCTGTTAGTTGGTTACCGCTCTACCCAGTTCGTCCTAAATAGGAGCCAAGAATGTCAGGCGACATCAAGTCACGGATTCTTATCGTCGATGACGAGCAAGATATCAACGACATCCTGTCTGATCTGTTAAGCGAAGAGTACGACTGTGCGTCGGCCGCTTCCGCCGAGCAAGCTTTGTCGCAGCTTAACGAGAGTGAATTCGATCTGGTGATCAGCGACATCACGATGCCCGGAATGAGCGGTCTCGACATGCTGCCGCATTTGAAGAGCCGCTCACCGAATACTGTCGTCGTTATGATCAGCGGGATGCAGACGGTCGAGAGTGCAATCGGCGCATTGCGCCTGGGCGCATTTGATTACCTGATGAAGCCATTTGATCTTCGCCAGGTGGAAGCGGTGGTAAAGCGCGCTCTGGAGCATCATGAATTGCTCGCCGCGAAACAGCGCTACGAGAACCATCTCGAAGAACTCGTCGAACAGCGCACCGCCGAGTTGGATAAAGCGCTCGATTCGCTTGAAGATGCTTATCGTTCGACGCTACGGGCGTTAACTGCTGCTTTGGAAACCAGGGATTCAGAGACGCATGGCCACTCAGAAAGAGTTGTTACGTACAGTTTGCGATTGGGCCGCGAGTATGGACTCGACAACAAGCAGATGAAGGCGCTGGAGTTTGGATCGTTGCTTCACGACATCGGCAAGATCGGTGTGCCTGATTCGATTCTTCGCAAGCCGGCAAAGCTTACTGAAGAGGAATGGATTCGTATGCGCGAGCATCCGGCACACGGCCAGCAGATCCTGCGCGGCATTGAGTTTCTAGAAGGTGCTGCACGCGTCGTGGCCCAACATCACGAGAAGTGGGACGGCTCGGGTTATCCGGCAAAATTGCGAACCGAAGAGATTGATCTTTGCGCCAGAATTTTCTCAGTCGCGGATGCCTTCGATGCAATGACGAGCGATCGCGTGTATCGCCGTGGCAAGTCTTACGAAGACGCTGCTCGCGAATTGGATGAGTGGTCAGGAAAGCAGTTTGATCCAACCGTAGTCGAGGCGTTTCACCGCGTGCCGAAGAGCGATTGGGAAGCACTCCATCGGCAGTCACTGTTAGCGAAGTCAGATGACTTTGACGTCGCGCGCATGGTTCAAGTCTGGGAAAGTCAGATGGAAGCGCTGGTGGGGTAGGACAGACATTCCTGGCTGTCTCCAGTTTCGCTACCTCGTTAATTAATGGAAAAGTGAAGTCTGGTGTTTACCACGGAGTAATGTCCGCCTGCTGCAGACAGACAAAAATGGCTCTCCTACTGAGGGACCACATAGCCTTTGCGAGTTCTCAACGTCAGTCCCACCCTTCTCGACGCTACTTCAACCTTACGATATTCCCCCTGCCGGGCTTCGGCGAGCGGCCTCTTAGGTCGATAGGTGATCACGTATTCGGCGCCAATCTCCCGCGCCACTTCTTTCGTTTCCGCTAACATCTCTTCCGCTGTCTTAGGCAAAAATATCTGTCCGCCAGTTTCCGTCGCGATATTCGAAAGGGCCTGCTGGCTCTTTTTTAGATCGGCCTCGTACGCTTTTCGTTGTCGCTTCATCTCCGGATCGAAACGGACGCTGACTCCAAACGAAGGACTACGGGTTGAGCCGGGCGGTTGAGTGGGGTCGGTACTGGTAATCGGGTCGGAAGTTGGGGGCAATTGTCCGGCTCGTATCGAAGAGGGCCGTCCTTCTTTTTTCTGCCGCACAAACTCCGTGTAGCTAATTATGTGAACCGTGGCTCGTGTCGCCATCAGACGCCTTATCGCCTCGGTGCTATTTACCTTTCCGCCGGTGTCCACACCATCGGTGATCACCACGAGGTGCCGACTTCCTTCCGGACGTGTTGTCAGTTGCTCGGAAGCAGCAGCGAGCGCGTCGGAAAATTTCGCACGCTTTCCGGAAGAGAGTTTGGTCTTCAGTCTGATAGCAGCTGCCGGCTTATCTGTGGTCCATGCTTGCACCACCTCCACCGCATTGTTGAACTGCATCACGGAAACCTGAGTGTCGGGTTTCAGTTGTTTCAGCAACTGCATTGCTACGTCGCGCGTTAGGCTCGGACGTTTTGATTGTCCGCCTAAGCCGCTCAACTCGCCGCCAGTATCGAGCAGCAGCAGGACATTCGCCGGAATGCGCCGCACGCTGCGAACCTGCTGTGGCACTCCGTCCTCGAGGACCAGAATCTCTTCGGGTTCGACGGTCGGATCGTAATTACCAAATTGATCGACGGCGATCACCGGTAAGCGAACTTCTTCGGTAAAAACTTTTACTGAATCTTCCGGTGTTGGGGTTGGCGAAGGAGAGGGAGATGGTTGCTGGGCTGAAACAAGGCTGCCGGCCCCGAGTATTATCGAAAAAGCCAGCAAACGAATCTGTTTTGAGTAAATCAAGATGTAAAGCGTTCTTTCGGGATTTCTGAAATCGGCAAGTTTGATGCTCGAAACCCCGCCGATGAGTTGCTTGCTCGCGAAGATCGTTGAACGAGTACGGCGAAGTTGAACTGATACACCTCTTTGACAGTTGGGCTACTGCACCGGGCGAGCCTGCGCCTGGACGGCGGTAATCGCTACTGCATCGACGATGTCCTCAGCTTTGCAGCCGCGCGATAGATCGTTTGCGGGCCTGTCCAATCCCTGCAGGATAGGTCCGATTGCAGTCGCGCCGGCGAGTCGCTCGGTGATTTTGTAGGCAATGTTGCCGGACTGCAGATCTGGAAAGATCAGAACGTTGGCCCGTCCTGCTACTGACGATCCTGGTGCTTTCGACTGGCCGACTCCAGGGACGAGCGCCGCGTCCACCTGCAACTCGCCATCGATCTCGAGATCTGAAACCCGGGCTTTCACTGTTCGCGTTGCTTCTACAACCTTATCTATCATCCGATGCTTGGCGCTGCCTTTCGTTGAGAATGAAAGCATCGCTACGCGTGGCTCAACCGCAAGGAGGGCGCGGCATGAATCAGCGGAAGCGATTGCAATCTCAGCAAGCTCAGCAGCGGTGGGCTCGATTACCACTCCGCAGTCGGCGTAGATCATCGCCCCCTCATGGCCGAAAGTTTTGTCTCGCAATGCCATTAGAAAGAAGCTCGAGACCAACTTGAATCCGGGTCGAACTCCAATGCAGAGAAGTGCAGCCCGAACGGTGTGCGAGGTCGTATTGGTTGCGCCCGCCACCGATCCGTCGGCCTTACCGAGTCGCACCATGAGATTTCCGTAGTAAAGCGGATCGGCAAGTATGCGGCGCGCTTCATCGGCCATCATGCCTTTGGGGCGGCGTAGTTCGTGAAACAGAGAAACCATCTTGTCGAAGTCAGACGCGCGTTTGTGATCAATGACTTCGACGCCGCCAAGGTCGACGCCTTCACGCTGAGCAATGTCACGAATCGTCGCCTCTTCGCCGAGCAGGGTAATGTGAGCCAATCGCTCGCGGGCACAGGTTGCAGCGGCAATCACGGTGCGGTGGTCGTTACCCTCGGGCAAGACGATTCGTTGTGGACGGGCAGCGGCGCGTCTTCTCAGTTGGTCGAGTATTTCCATGAACGTGCGAGTGGTTGACCGATGCGCAATAGCAGGGCAACCTGCGGGTCCTTCTATAAACTGAATTTAGAAGCGCGAGTCTAACCAACCCGGCAAGAGAGGACAAGTTTTCGTCTTCAAACTATTTTCGTGTTAAGTTTAGCGCAAGCCCAAATCTAAGAGGTAAATCATGGCCCTTCAAGCGAGCCGGCGGATGAAGAATCTGCTGCTTTTTATTCCGAACCTGGTGCTCTTATGCGTACGCTTGCTTACCGATGCACGCGTCCCGAAGACCGAGAAGGCGCTGGTCGCCGGGGCGATTATTTACGCTTTGATCCCACTCGATTTGATTCCGGACATGATTCCGTTTGTGGGCCAGATTGATGATGCTTATCTCATCGCGCTGTCGTTGTTGCGGCTGGCGGAACGCACCGATCCCGAGATTGTGAGAGAGCACTGGAGCGGCGGCGGAGATGTCGTTGAGTTGATTGGCGCGATGGCCATGTTTGCGGCGAAGTTTTTGCCGCAGCGAATCAGACGGGTGTTGACCGCCAGAGTTGAGGTGGCGTCCGACAACCTCGATCTGGCAAAAGGGCTTCCCAAGCCATTATTGCGAACGCGGCCGGAACCGGAACTGGATGCCGCGAGTTCAGAACCGCGCTGACTCGGCCGCCTTGGCCATGATGGCCGTATTCGCGGCGATCTCCTGTTCGGCCGGCGCACGAAGGTAGGCCGCCACTTCGCGCAGCAGGTCAGGTATGTGGTCGAGCAGCTGATGCGTCGGGAAGACGTCGCGCCGATCGACATCGAGCAACTGGTCGAGGCGTTCGAGCCACGCCTGGGCCAGCGTCGCGTGCTCAGCCGTGAGACGCGCCGCGAGGTGGTGCACCGTGGCGGAGAAATTGGGTGTGATCGTTCGATGACCACACCC
>JANNON010000092.1:0-4510 GCA_031399105.1 Blastocatellia bacterium
CATCGAAGGGCTTGCCTTGCAGTCGTCGCCGCTTCCGATTGTCCGAGTTTCTGGTCCAGCCCGGCAGTGGAACCGTTTACCTTTACATACAACTTTTCAATTAACGAGCGTCGCAAGGAATCAGGAGCAGCTGATCTATAACTCTTGATGTAGAAACCCAAGGCTTCTTCCTTACTGCCGGTCTGTTCGAGAGCGACGCCTAAGTGCCAGGTTGCGGTGGTCCACGCCGGGGTTCCTTCGGGGAGCACATACACTGCACGACGAAGGGGCTCGATCGCGTCGCCAGCTTTATCTTGATTGAAGAGCGCCCAGCCCGTCAGGTCTTCAGACCGCCCGCGTAGAATATCTGCCAACACCTTTCGCGGCGCTTCCGGAATATCCGGAGTGCCCCCACTCGATATCGCGCGCGCGCGAATGTCTCGCAACTCATCCGCCTGGACTGCCACCGTTACTGCTGGAACCTCGATCGCGTCTTTCAAACTTCCGCGCGCCGCCTCAGCCAACTCCTGAACCGTGTCGAGTCCTTTACCCAAGCGCAGCAGCCTTGTGGCAACAAAAAGTTGACGGTAGGCCCGCATCTGGTCATCGCCGGCAGCAAACTCCTTTCCGGCGGTAATCATTCCTTCAACTTCCGCAGGCTTTGCCTCGTTGCCGTTTCGTGCGGCAAGCGAAAACATCAGCAATGCTCTTAACTGTCGGGCATTGGCCGGGCTGTCTGCGGCGGTGAACTGGAAAAGGCTAGCTTTCCGCTCCGAAGCCAGCAATTCGATAAACCCTGGGGCTCGGGTGATATAACGTCCAACTAGTCGTGTTTCGAGCTCCCCTTCTTTAACGCTGAACGCCGGCAACAACACTTCGGCCGCCTCTTCGTAGAGTCCAGCAGCGGCCAACACAGTCGCGAGTTCATATTCCAGTGTCGGAAATTTGCCAAACTGTCGCGCAAACCTAATTGCCCGTTCCGCCTCCAGTGGTTTCTTCTGGCCCACCAGCGCCCGTGCCAGTGCGATCTGAGACCACGTGTAACGAGGTTCGATCTCGACGGCCCGCTTGGCGAGCTCCACCGCGCGCGTGCTGTTGTTGTGCGCGACAAACCAATAGGCAGCTGCAGCGAGCAGTGTCACGTTGCGTTGATCTTCTTGCAGTGCGGCGTCGAGCTCCTTGTCTCCCTCCTCCGCACGGCCCAAATCAAGCAATGACAGAATCACTCCCGTACGCGCGGCTTTATCTTTAGGGTCAACCGCGAGTTGTTGACGGTAGAGGGTCAGTGCTTCGTCGAACTTTCCGGTTGCACGACTGAGGTCGGCGAGACTGCGACGGGCGACGCGAAGATTTCCGTCGAGTTCAATGGCCCGTTTGTACTCCGTAATAGCTTCATCCAGTCGCAACGAGATATGCAGCGCCAGTCCCAGAACGTAGTGAGCTTCGGCGAGGTCGGGCGCGAGGGTCACGGCTTTTCCAGCAAGCCAGGCCGCTTCATCGCCCAACTCGATCCCTAAATAAAACTGAGCGAGACCGAGCAGGCGACGCGCGTCCGTGCCAAACTTTGCCTCGATGCTTCGCGCCGCCTTAAAGGCCGCATTTCGTTCATTACGCAAATACAAGTTGAGCGGTATTTGAGCAATCACTCCCGCATACAACTTTTCCGAAGCGTCGGGCGGAGCATCTTCAATTGCGAGCAGCAGTTGTTGCAGACCACCGGCGCTGTCACCGCTGCCAAGCAGTTGATCGCCGAGTGCTGCATGGGCACTTACAAGCAATTCGGAAGCACGCAGCTTTGATTTCGAATTCGGATAGGCAGCGATGAACTGTTTGAGCTTTGCAACGCGTTCGGGAAGGGCGAGTGTAAGTGTGAGCTCAACTTCTTCAGATTCGCTCGCGTCGTCAGGCGCCGTACTTTGACTGGTGCTCTCCACGGGTTTCGTGGCGGGTTGCTCAGGAGAGGGTGTGGCTGATGGCGCAGCGGCTTGAATTTCAGGCTGCGACTCGACGGCTTTAGAGCGCGACACATTGGTCGCTCTTACCAGTCGTTTGCGAACCGCTTCCGCCGGTGCTTTTTCCTCGAGTTGAGTTGAGTCTGACGGCGTTGTGTTTGTTTCCGCCGCCGCAGTTGTTTTAGTTGCTGACGCCGCAATCTTATCCAGCTCTTCGGGGTTAAAGACAAACTTCTTTCCCATTGCCGCGACGAAGTGTTCGACGGCGCTGCTGACACCTAAATTGAATTGTCCTTCTCCGAGCAGCACGCGCAGTCGTTGCGCGATCGCGCCCAGCACGCCCTCCGGAAGATCAGGTTGCATCGTCCGACTGAACTGAGTGAAGGCTGTCTTTTCCGTAACTGCTATCACCAACAGAAGACTTTTTCGCATGGTGGTCCTGGCGCCGATGTCCCAATCACGCGCCATCTGGTTGGAGAAGTCGAAGATGTCTTTTCCAGAGGTTGTTTGCACGGTGGCGATGTCGAATTGGATCCCGGTTTTTTGTTGTAAGTTCTCGAGTATCCGCTCGAGCCGCGAGCGAGTTTTCTCGTCCAGGACCGTGGCAAAATCGTTGATGTGACTGAGGCGGGCCGGTGACTGACTTTGCGCTGCAAGACAGGTTCCCGAGGTCAGAAAAGAGAGTCCGACAAGGACCAGCAAAAGCGAAAATTTAAGCGTTCGGTTTAGGTTCATGATGACAATTCCAAAGCGCGATCACTCGTGTCGCTCAGTCTCTCTTTCAGTCGAGCAACACTGGAGTGTAAATGGGAGCCGTTGGTAACGGCATGATACCATTCAGCAGACAGGGAACAGCAAATAGCGAAACAGCAGACAGCAGACAGCAGACAGCAGACAGCAAACAGCAAACAGCAGACAGCCAGAAGAGGGGGAACCGGGTCAGCCGCAACAAAGCCGTTCCCCCTTCCGGACATTCGGACGGCTAAGCCGCAACAAAGCCTGTTTCCTGCTCTCCTGGCTGTTAGCTGTCAGCTGTTCGCTTCAACAACGGCTGTTTGCTGTTAGCTGTCAGCTGTTCGCTTCAACAACGGCTGTTCGCTTCCATCATGACTGAACTCGACGAAGCTTGGAACCTCGTACTAGCAGAAGCCGCGCAGCGTGCTCGGGCGGCTGGACGCACCGACATCGCGGCATATCTTGCTCTGCGCAACTCCAATGATCTCCTGCGACAGACCGGCATCAACTGGATCGTCGATATCTTCATCAGCATTGCTGCCGAGGCGAATCGCGCCGGCGCCAGCTTACAAATCACACGTGACGAGACACATCGCTTCAAGGTTGGGAACTCAACGATGGTCGGCCGGCTGCTAACTCTTCAGAACGGAGTCAGGACGCTGTTCGTCGAAGTTGGTTGGCCGAGAACACCGCGTGATGGTTTCGTGCGCGGGAACGGGTTGGCGCGTGGACACATTCGTCATCTGGGAATGAAATCAGCGGACCTTGAATTACTACTCTCTCATGCTTCGGGTGGCCCACCTCAATGGCTGGTGCTCACTCCACCCGAACACTCGCAGTCTTTGCATGAACGCGATGTTCGCCGACAGATTGCCATCCTGCTCGATCACGGGCGAACGCGTTAATCCATTTCGTTTTGCTCCTGCACCTTTTCAGATCGATTCCTGCGTAACAAACGCAGACACCCGCCCAATTACTGGCTGATTCCTTCTTTTCTGAAGCGCCTGAGCTTTAGGCACGGTGGTTGCCAACTGTCTTAGCGGCAACGCTGCCGAAGAAGATCCCCAGCGGGCGCGTTGGTAGGGTTGGCGAGGGTGAAATCAGGCCCGTGACGAGTAATTCAAATGAAATTGATGGAGGGATTATGAACAACCGACGCACATTTAGTTTTTCAATCTTGGCCGCAGCGCTGATTGCGCTGTCGTTGCCAGTCCTGGCAACCGCTCAGGGACGTTACCCAGACTACAATCGCAACGAGGAACGCTTCGTCCGCGACTCAATTCACCGGCTTGATCGGTTGAGCAAAGATTTCGAGAGAGATCTCGATCGCGCTCTTGATCGCAGTCGTCGGGATGGCACGCGGCGCGAGGATCAGATCAATACTGTGGCGCGACAGTTCCGCAATTCGGTCAGCCATCTGAAGTCGCAATTTGGCAATGGACGCGATCTCTATCGCAGTCGCGATGAAGCGGCTCGCGTGCTGCAAGTTGCCAATCAGCTTGAGCGCAACACCCGTCCGCGCTGGTTTGACAGCCGGCTGTCATCTGAATGGTCGCAGATTAGGCGCGAGTTGAACGTGATCGAGCGGGCGTATGGCCTGTACGGTTACGGCAACCGTAATGGTCGCAATGATGACTGGAGTCGTGGCCGCCGCACTGACGTACCGTGGTGGCAACAGATTCCGTTTCCTCGGTAAGCCGGGGGATGGTAACCGCTTAGCTTGAATGCGGAGCCTTGATGGAGTGCTGAGTGCTGTGTAAAGAGTTACACGGGCTACCTTTTACGGAACTCAGTACACAGCACTCAGCACTTAGTTTGCAGGCTCCGCAATAAGAATTTTGATT
>JANNON010000120.1:0-11360 GCA_031399105.1 Blastocatellia bacterium
CTTCTCCGGCCATCTCACGAGCAACGTCCAGGACTTCTGTCCTGCGCTCGTCGTCCATTGGCTGCTTGCCATCTGCGGTTAACTCAAACGCACACGACTGCACGATCACTTCCGGGGCACCTTTGGCATAAGCTGTTACGCCTTCGGGAGTTTCGTGCAGAGTAATCATCCGCTTGGTTTCGGCGGTGAAGGGAATTTCTGAGACGCGCAAAAATTGCGCATCAAGTTCCTTCTTATCGAGACCAGCTTTGGCAGCCATCACTACCAGCGCACCCTCGGTTGGATCGCCTTTGATCTCCCACTTGTCACCCGCTTCGTTCCGTTCGAGGCGTGCGTCGGACGAAAGCACGGCTGCGCGCAAGAGGACCGAGATCGGTTCACTTGGTTCGACCTCAGTTCCGTTGAGTGAAAACTTTCCAAGTGGTTCGTAACCCCTGCCTGAAACCTGCAGCGTCTGCCCACCAACAAACAATCGACGCACGGTCATCTCGTCACGTGTCAGCGTACCCGTTTTATCTGAGCAGATCACAGACGTGCTTCCGAGCGTCTCAACCGCAGGCAGTCGACGCACGAGCGCATTTCGTTTGACCATTCGCTTGACGCCTAAAGCCAGCGAGATGGTAACGACGGCTGGGAGAGCTTCGGGTACAACTGCGACTGCGAGCGCTACACCGAAGATGAGCATCTCTACAAACGGTTGGCCTCGAAACAAACCGAGAGCGACTATTACGATAACCACCCCAAAAGAGACCCGTGCCAGTGTCTTGCCAACGCGATCGAGATTGAGCTGCAGGGGAGTCTTCGCGGTGTCGACACTCTCGAGCAGGCGGGCGATCTTTCCGAACTCCGTCCCCATCCCGGTCGCCACGACCACTGCGCGCCCACGTCCGTAGGTGACGATCGTACCGGCATAAACCAGGTTTTTTCTGTCGCCTGTCGGCAGTTTCTCGTCTTCGAGTGGCCTAATGTGTTTTTGAATCGGAGCTGATTCGCCAGTCAGCGGAGCTTCCACTGTTTGCAGGTTCACAGCCTCTATCAGCCGCGCATCGGCCGGTACCTTGTCGCCTGTTGCCAGCAGAATGAGATCGCCCGGGACAAGCTCGAGCGCATTAATTCGCCTTTCGCGCCCGTCGCGAACGACTGTCGCAGTGGGCGCGGCCATTTCGCGCAAAGCTTCGATAGCGCGTTCCGCACGATACTCCTGGACGAATCCCAGAATCACTGCAAACAGCACGATCACCGTGATTGCAATTGCCTCAACCCCGTGGCCCAGGAAAGCCGAGAGCGCGGTCGCAAACAGGAGGATGATGATCAGCACGTTCTTGAACTGTTCCAGCAGGATGGTCCAGGGCGAGATCCGAGCCGCGGCCTGAAGCTGGTTTGGGCCGTATTCACTTAGACGGCGTTCGGCTTCCGCGGCGGTCAAGCCGCTGGCGCTGAATCCCAGCTTCTCGAAAGTCTGGGACACACTTAGCGTGTGCCACTGCGGGGGAAGATCGACGTTTTTTTCAGGTAAGACATCCACCGACATAGGTTTAGATTCCTCTCGAGACTTTGCTTAAGCACTGCCACTTAAAGATCGCGATACTTCAACGGAACATCGCGCCTCCTGCGCCACCGCCGAAGAGACGCTGCCGTGCAGAAGGTGTTGAAATCCGTGTATATCTCTCGTGCCGACAAAGATGGAATCGGCGCCCCACTCGTCCGCTGCTCTTTTAAGAACGTGAGCCGGATCACCATCCTTGTTTGCCTCAGATGTCGCCAATCCTGCCTTGCGCAATTTCTCCGCAGCGATATCGCACGCCTCAGAACTCGAGAGCGAATGCGCAGTGATTAAGCGCGCTTCGCTTCCCTCGGGCCATTCGCGCGACGCGACTGCGTCCACGGCTACTTCAGAGTCGAGCGAACCGTTGAACCCAACCACGATGCGGACCGGTCCGTTACGCCTTTCCTCCGAACACCGGGCCACTCGCACCGAGCAGCGAGCTTCGTAAAGCACCCTCTGAGAGACACTACCCAGGATCAGGCGACCACCTACTAGAGAGTGTTTGTGGGATCCCACAACGATGAGGTCCGCCTCAACCCGGTTAGCCATCTCCAATATGGCCCACGCAGGTGCATCGCACCGCACCGCACTTCTTACACTCCAAGCCGGAAATGCTGCCTTAATTCGCTCAGCGCCTCGGTCGGCGAATACCTGTGCCCCGGTGATGGCCCTTTCCGCGCGTTCTTTCGCGTGTCGCTCAACCTCTGCGATGCGAATCGCTGGCACATCATCAGCGGACAGTTCGTCATCGTTGGGAGGAAGGATGATGTCAGACACTGTTAGGACCACTGCGTCCATGGCTGACGGCAGTCCGGCGCGTCCTAAATCTGCAAGAGCCGCGTCGGAGCAACTTGAGCCGTCGTAGGCGATCAATACTCGCGAGACCTTCTTCATCTCCACCCCCTTCTCAAAGGTCAACAGACGGTAATACTGGCGTGCAGAGATCCATCAACGTGATGTAAGACGCTTACCACACTTGATGTTGGATCTACTGCGAATGACTGAGCGCTGAAGATGTTTGGATTGGGCACCGAACGGGCAATAGCGCGACGATCCAGGTTGGGATCAAAGCGCCAGCCTTTCGGGGACGGCAGAACCTCGAGCACCTTCTATTCCTTTCGCACGTCACGCAAGTAGAACTTGCCGCGATCGCGCAAAAGAAAAAAGACCCTTTGCGCGCCGCGTGAGCCGCAAAAGGTCTTGGTCGTCGAGCCACTTTGCTCTACCCGATGTGCCGGATGCCCCAAACGAGGGACACCGTGTTGACGGCTCAGCGGACCATTAAAAGCAGGCAACCTACTCCCCTTTTGATTGCCGTCATTCTACAACTGAGTAAACGAGAACTACAACCGATTTGGCCCGCGGTAGTGCTCTGTTTGTGTGTTGCTAAGAAATCCGACGCACAATTAAAATGTCCGAACATGCTTCTTCAGCTTGTCGCCCAGATCACCAACACCGAACGCTATCCCTTACGCCGGGCCTTTGAAACATCACGACAAGGTGAAGCATGTCGGAAATTAGTTGTGCTCCGCTATCGGTCTTGATGGCATCCTGCGCACGAGCACTTTTGGTCCCTCAGTGCCGCCTGGACAGTCACCGTTTGGCGCTAAACTAAATTCATATGCCACTGCCAGGCGGTCGCGGCGGAAGATGAGTCTTACTTCCAAAGTCCGGGCTAGATACAGAACGTGCGCTCCAAAGGCTTCACTGTGTTAGATTCAGGAGCGTTTCGCTATTCCATCCGTCCTGAGGGTTCACCATGGACGAACCTGGGGCTCACGACCTTACACAACTTTTAGAGGCTTGGGGGAACGGTGAGGAAGAGGCCCTCGCTAAGCTCGCTCCGCTGGTACACGCTGAGCTTTACCGGCTTGCGAAGCGCTACCTCGTAACCATCAGCAGGCTATTCCCAGCGCGCAACTTTTAATGTCCGCCGCACTTCCAGAACAACCGGCAGGCTGCCGGTGAGTCCAGTTGTAGAGGTGCCTTGATCACGGAGAGATCTAAACGTGCAGATAAAAACCCGTACTCCGCTATTGCAGTTTCAGAATCCGGCAGACAAGTTGACGGACTCACTTTCCGCCGTGGTTTTCGTCTGTGATGACTTATGGGTCGCGTCCGATGAGACGACTAGCGTGGAACGACTGTCAACAGACGATGGCTTAACATTCCAACATCACAAATCGTTTCCGCTTAACGAACTTATCAACTTGCCGGCACAGGGGACGCAGTTTGATCAGGAAATTGATATTGAGGGATTGGACCATCACGATTCACATCTTTGGCTGATTGGTTCGCACAGCGTCAAACGTAAGAAAGTCGAGAGAACCGACGATGGTGCCGACGCGAAGTTGATTAAGAAGTTGGGGACTATTGAGACAGAGGGCAACCGCTTTATCCTGGCCCGCATACCTCTCTTCAAGAACAGTGAAACCGGAGAGCGGGAACTCGTGAGCGCGGTCGAGGACCCGCCAGCTTCCAATAGGATTCTGAAAGCGTCTCGTCTGGCAGGAGACATGGTGAGTGACGCGCTACGCATCGCGATCAAGGAGGCTGAAAAAGGCGAGCCTCTTAAATATCTTTCCATCTACCTGGATATCCCCGGCAAAGACAACGGGTTCGACGTTGAAGGATTGGCGGTCGCAGGCGAAAAGGTGTTTGTGGGACTACGCGGTCCCGTGCTGCGCGGCTGGGCAGTCGTACTCGAACTGTCTATCGATACCAGCGACAGTTCCCAGCTCTCGTTGAAGGACTTCGAACCCAGCCGCCCTTACAGAAAGCACTTTCTCGATCTGGCCGGGCTGGCAGCTCGCGAGCTTTCCTTTCAAGGTCCAGACTTACTTGTATTAGCCGGCCCGACGATGGTTCTGGATGGTCCGCAAGTTCTCTACCGTTGGAAGGACGCTCTAAACTCGAGCTGAGACAGCGTGGTTAGAGGCAAACGGTTAACGGTAGAGATGGAAATTCCCTTTGGCCAGGGCACCGACCATGCTGAAGGCATCGCCATCGTCCCGGATGCAGGAGTGCCGGGCGAGGTATTGGTCGTATATGACTCTCCAGGTGAAGAAAGAAAAAAGGGAGTTGTGGACGCAGTAAGAGCGGACGTATTTGAGCTGCCGCACCATTAATCATAGCCACCGCGTCTTAAACTAATTACTCAAACCAGAGGTGGTGCCTTCACGCCCTTGTAGATGATTGGAAGAAACTCAAGACAACGCGCAGTGAGTGAAACCGGGATTGCTTTATCACTCATTGACTCGATTTGTAACTTTCGATAAGAATGACGCTATATTCAATGCGACGCCCGCTTGGCTCAGCAACAGAGCACTCGTCTATAGATTGCATCGATAAAGAACTTACCGAACGACTATTCTTGAATTGCGGACTTATTGCGGACTTTTCCTCTAGGGGATGTGTAAATACTCTAGCGCATGGAGATACGTTCCTCTGAGAGATTGGTAAGCTTCAAGCCGACAATTCTGGGTTAAGACCGGATCAGAATGTAGATTTCTTCCCGTATCTGGAAGCGAGATGATTACTGGCTCATTGTCGCGCTGCTTCCCCCGTCGCTTGTCTCTAACCGGCCAAGGCAGCTGGTATCGAGTTGAGGACAAAGGAATCCATCGCTCTGCTTAGAGCGGGACACTGATTCGCTCCGCCAACGGCGATAGGGATTGCTTGGCATGAGAGAGCAACTCACTAGCTTGTTCGAGCAACGAGATGTATTGGTCGACAGCATTGATTGCGAGCTTTTCACGTCGCTCGGCTGTCTTTCGCGTCTGGAACTTTCATTGGTTTCGAAGGATCCGGAATGTAAGAAATATTGATTGCTGAGTATCGGCCGTTGATTTCTACGACCACAAGGTCCTTGTGATAAAACCAATCATCCCGCGATCTGCGTTCCGCTCGGAGATATACGGCAAGGCTGGTGGCAGGGGCACCACGTCCCACAAGCTGATTGCTGATCGCCATGGCTACGCGCCGACGGAACTGCCACTGTGCCTCTTGCCAGCGACTTGGGCAGCCATATCCCGTGTACTCCCAATCCGATGACGGTCTCGCTCTGCAAACACCAAGTTGCAACGATTTCGGTTAAGGAGATCTCGCACGGCATTGCTTCAATTCAGTCCAGATCTACCACTGGTCAAGATGTCGATGCCGTAGGACCGAACACACAATATAGTGGCGAGATTGTCGGCTGTGAAGTCAGAATGATCGCGCGCCTCACCACCGAAACTATAGTAGTTATGGGAAGCGATCCCTTGAACTTGGCGATGAACGTAGTTGTGTCAGAAGTTCTTGAGCCAGTTTGAGGCACACGACATCATGAATTCGGTGTCTGTTTCCTCGGGCCGCTTCCTCAACCTCTCAGGCTCCCCTTGCGCCCCTCTCGACCGAAGGCCAAACGAGTCTCTCGAAACTCCACTTCCGAAATGCGGGTGTCGACCGATGCGTGAAGCGAACGATATTCTTGAAACCACGGGGGCAGCTGAAATCGAAATCGCATAGAAAAGGTTTTCGGCTTGATCGAAGTCTTCCAGTTCCTGGGCACGATCAATCAGTTCGTGATTTACTAGAGCAGCGTTTGTGTTGATTGAGTCGATCTTCTTTTGTTGGAAGGCCTCGTGCAATTGAAAATCGGACTTCTTGAGTTCGGCAGGGCTGAAAGGCGAACTATGTGATTGGCGACAATTTAGGGTAACCGCCAATCGCCTCAGCGCTCGACTTATTAACATTCATTGTATTCGGGAGGGGCAGCGTCGTCGCAGCGTCGCTCCCACCATAATCTAGTGCTCTTAGTTTTTTTCATTGCTTATCGTGAAGAGACCGGTGATATTCGCTGCAGAGTGCCGGATGGGAAACCGCGTGCCAACCAGAGACATGAGAAGGTCAGCGTTGTGAATCCTTCAAGACCCTAGCGACGGAGTGAGTGCGGTCGCATGGGGATTTGAACCCCAGCCCCCCTAGCGTGTCAACGTCCACCCGAACAATTACCCGGACAATCCGGTCAACAAACAGAAGAATAAACAACAGGTAAGGAGTGTCAACCCTTTTCAGCCAGGGTATCGACATCATTTTGTTCAATCCCTCGATAAGACGATAAGACGGTCCCTTTCAGTCGTGCCGGCTTGTGCGAGTCGTTCGCTTGCTCGGCTTGTTCCGCCCATTTTTTCGGCCCAATGATCGGGCCCAACTCCGGTAGTCTTAACCGCGAAGATTCATGCCTCATAGACATTTCGTCGCCTTTTAACGTCATATTTGGTTCGAGTAGTTAGTCTTTACCGGTGAAATTAACAACGGCTCCCAAAAGTCTGTCAAACATTTTTCAAAGCTCCCAAAAAGCAATTCGTGAGACGTTCTTACCTAGCCTCGGTCTCTAGTTATCTACTCTTTCGCGACTGACTTAGATGTCTGGTAGACTCATTTCTTCTTATAATCATTCGCATAAAATTTTGACTTAACTCACCAGGGTGCCGAAGGCTGAACAATTGAGCTTAAGGAAATCATGAAGATTAACAATGTCGCAATCATTGGTGGCACACACGGTAACGAGTACACTGGCACATTCCTTCTTAAGCGCTGGGCCAATCAGACGAGCGAGATTTCGAGGGAGAGCTTTAAGACCCAAACTCTATGGGCCAATCCCAAAGCCTTTTATGAAAACAAGCGATACATTGATACTGATTTGAACAGATGTTTTCTCAGCTCTCATCTCAACGACGAGACGATTCATACGTACGAGGGAAATCGCGCGAAAGTAATAAACGCCGAGCTCGGGCCAAAAGGTAGTCCGGCGTTCGATTTTTCAATCGACCTTCACACGACAACCAGCAACATGGGCGTAACCTTGATTCTTGTTGGGGGTGACGAGTATGAGCTCAAGCTGGCTTCCTACATAAAGTCACGCATGCCTAAATCGATGCCGGCTGTGAATTTTTATTACTTCAAGGATCAAGGCGGCGATCACCCCTTTCTGACATCGATTACACCGAAGAGACTCGGCGTTGAAATCGGCCCGATCCCTCAGGGTGTACTCAGGCACGATGTTTTCGAGCAGACTAACAAGGTGGTGCAGTTGGCGCTGGATTACATTCACTTAGCTAACACGGGAAACGACCCTGAGATCGAGGGTGAACTGGAAGTCTTCATGCATAAAAGCAAGCACAAGTTCCCAGAGGACGAGGCCGGGAAAATCTGCGGGATGGTACACAAGGATTTGCAGGGGAAGGATTTCGTGGAGCTGAGAAAGAATGATCCACTGTTCATAGACATCAACGGTGACGAGTTGTTCTATGAAGGAGAAGATATAACTTTTCCAGTCTTTATTAATGAAGCGGCTTACTATGATGAGAATATAGCTTTCTCTCTTACAGAGAAAACTGTAATTACAATATGAAGATCACAGGAAATCTTTCTCGTGGCGGAGAATTGCGTTAGGCTCTGACAACAAGCTTTTGCAGTTAGTGCTTGTCTACCTTCTGGGCCATAAATTTTGATGCTCCGAAGTGTGTTGGGTACCGCACAAGCGCAGTTGCGCAAGTCAGCGGCCGCGTTGTCCCGCAATGCAGGCAATCGTTCTCGTCTGCTTGCAAGGCAGCCCTGCCACTTCTAATGAAGAGAAGAGTAATGTTTGAGCCGATCTTCGATCAGGATCTTCCTTTAGAGACGCTGTCCAGAATGCTGGAAGATTTCCTGAGTCCGCAACAGGCCGCAGAAATCTTTCTCGCCCTGCGTGAGGAGGATGGAGTTACCGACGTTAAGAGAGGCGAGCTTTATCCGGAAGTCCTCGGGGGAGCGATTAGATTTCGGCGTGTACTGGCTCGCGTTTATGGAGTCGATCCTGTGCAGGCTCAGCCAAATTTTGGCTGCAACGGTTGCATCGATACGCTCCTCACCTTCGTCCGTCACTTGGAGCTATCGGGCCATCATCGCAGTGGCTTTCTCGCCGCCACGCCGACCTACTTCAGGTACTACCACAAAGTTCAGGCCCTCGGCATGAAGTTCTTCGGCGTCCCCTTCGATGCGGGCTATCGTTACCCCGTCGATCGAGTGCTGGACGAGATGCGTAAACGCCGCCCAAGTTGCTTATTGCTTGTTTCCCCCAATAACCCCACCGGCGTTCCCATCCCTGACGCAGAAATATGTGCCGTGCTCGATGCTGTGCCGGACGACGTCTTCGTCGCGCTTGATCGAACCTGCGCCAACACAGACCAGGAGTTGTCGACCGACGCATTGCTTAAGCGGTACGCGAACAAGAATTTGCTCATCTTCCACTCGCTCTCAAAGTATTACGGCATGTCGCACCTGCGCATCGGCTTCGCCCTCGTCGCCGACAAAGAAACAGCCACGGAGTTGGACCGTCAACTACCGTTCGGCCTTAACCTCGAAGCTCTTTTGCGGGCCACCCACCTGCTAATCACTAAGGGCGAATTGAGGCCTGACGCCAACGTGCTGCAAAACATCAGGGATAACAAGACGCTGCTCCAGGATTTTCTGGCCCGGCGGCCCGACTTCTCCTGCACAGACTTTAAGGGGAACTACGCCCTGCTCTTCGTGCCCAGTACGCTTGACAGCACCACGTTAAGCCGCTATCTGATGACGCAGAGCATCCTTGTCATGCCAGGCTTGGAACTGCCGGAGCCTGATGGCAGATGCGTTAGGGTTCACGTTGGTGGTAGGCCCGTGCTTCTGGAGCGACTGCTCCAGGCAATAGAAGCCGGGCACTGAGCTAGATATCAGGGAAGTTCGCACGGGGCTCGACAATTCCAAAGGAGGCGCAGATGAGCGGACAAGACTTATATATTCGCCCGCCCCGACTGGGTCACGCCCCTACCAGCATGAATGCGCTACTCACTCCTGCAGACAGCTTCGCTGTCTCGCTCGATCTGGATGAAATTCTAAGCGCAACCTGCAAGTTCGCCGTGGAGTTGCTTAAGGTCGATCACAGCGGACTGATGGTGTTCGACTCAGGAAATGAGTGCGGCCATGTAATCGCCGAATACCCCCTCATCGGAACGAAGGGGTTGACTATCCCGTTGCATGGCGTGCCTGCAGAAGAGCAGATGGTTAACTTCAAGGAGCCCATCGTAGTGCGCGACATCTCGCTGGACCATTCGTTCAGCCCGGTTAGCGACATCCTCCAGGAACATGGAATCCAGTCGGTGCTCATAGTGCCGCTGATCAGCAAAGGGCGGGTCATAGGGTCCCTCGGCCTCGATATGATCGGCGCGGTGCACGAATTTACCCCAGACGAGATCAAGCTCTGCGAGGTCTTTGCCACACAGGCGGCGGCAGTCATTGAACTCTACGAGCAGAACAAACGGAAGGCCGACCAACTAGCGGCAATTCAGAACACCGTTCTGGCGCTTGACACCCAGAAAGACCTCAGGAGCGTGCTCGACACGATAACGAGCCAGGCGGTGCAGTTCCTGGGAGCGCAGGACGGTGGCATCTCGCAGTTCCATCCAGAACGCGGTGAGCTGACGGTTATCGCAGACTACAAGTTCCCGAAGTCGATCGGTACCACCATTAAACTCGAGGAGGGGCTGGCCGGTCATGTCATGCGTGACGACCTGCGCTTCGATGCCGTCACCGACTACAGCAACTGGCCCGGGCGAGCCCCCGTCTTCGCGAAGACCGAGCGCTTCGGTGCTGTCTTAATGATCAACCTCAAATGGCAGGAGCGCACCGCTGGCGTCCTCTACATCAACGACCATCGGGGGCGCGAGTTTCCAAATGAACTTGATCCCTTGTTGAGCCTGCTCGCCAGCACCGCTGCAATGGCTATCGCCAACTCCCATCTACTCCACGAGGTGGAGATTGCGCGTGGACGAATCCGCTCCTCTTATGAGGCCAGCAGCGCACTCGTCGAGATACCCGACTCAGACCAGGTCTTGCAGGACATTGCAAATCAGGCGCTGGAGGCGACTGCCGCCGAGCGGGTCAGTCTCGTACTCATCGAAGAATCCGGTGCGGGACGTAACTTCACCGCGGCGCGCGGCGGCAAGTTAGTGGAGACCAGCAACATCGTCAGGCGCGAGGGCATATCCATGCGCGTCCTGAAGACTGGCGAGTTCTACCGCTGCGAGGACGTGAGCAAGGCAGCGCACGAGATTAACCCTGCCATGATTGAGGAGGGCACCGGCGCCGCCATGTGCTTTCCGCTCTCATTCAGAGGAAGGCGGCTCGGAGTCATTTGGTTTTACTACTCGAAGCCGCGCAAATTTTCCCAGGACGATCACGACGTGCACGTGCTGGAGGCCTATCTCAAGCAGGCGGCCCTTGCCTATGACAACGCTCGCCAGATGGAGGAACTGGAGCCAATGTGGCGGGCCCAAGAGGGAATGGCGGCAGCCGAAACTACCGAAGAAGTGCTAACGCGTATTGTGCAGAGCGCGCGCAAGATTCTCCACGCCGACTACGCCATTATTTGGCCATACGTCGACACAGACACTGATTCTCCGCGCGAGCTGCCAGTGCGCGCAGCCGTGTCCGATGGGGTTGACGAGGCACTGCGCAACGAGGTGCTGAACGAGGCGCTTCCAATCGGAGAAATCACCCTTACCGCAATGCGCGAGGGATGGGTCGGCATCCCTGACATTGATGAACCGGTCCGGCTCGCTCTCCCCCCCAATGACCCGGTGCCTGCCGTTCTCCCTGACCTCTCGTTGGCACTTCTCCGCCGGCTACCGGCGCGAAGTTTCGAGGGGCTTGGTCTAACGGTCGCAGGCGAAAGACTGGGCATCCTGTTTCTGGTCTACCGGAAACAGCGAGATTTCCGCGTGGACGAGATCCGCCAGGCCCGCACCTTCGC
>JANNON010000132.1:0-1706 GCA_031399105.1 Blastocatellia bacterium
CGGCATCGGCATCGCCGCGCGCCTTCTCCGCAGTAAGGCCCGTTAGTGATTTCGAGTTCCTCAGGTTTAATTCTGCTCTGCTCAATGAGTTTGCCTGTCGTGGGATACAGGCCTTGCATTTTCCATCGCAGCTCGCGAAGGCAGACAGTACGGTGAACCTCTCCGCTAGTATCGAAAGTGTATGTAGCAGTACCTATTACGAAAATTGTTGCGCTAGGCTCAAGGTCGTCGGGAATATCGGCGTGTTGAGTGCTTGTCATTCCCGTTGTTTGCTCGGGAAAAAGAAGATGGCGTTGAATGAGGCGTTCCTGCACAAACCGAAGGCTGCCGATGTCTTCGGTAGTAATGTCGATTATAGGTTCGAATTTTCGAATGAGAGAAGGTGGACTACATACAAAAAACTCGGTAGCAATGGTGACGTTGAAAGCTGGATGATTGCCAATGTTTGTTGCGGTTATACTTGCAGAGAGGTCCATGATGTTGCTTCTTCTACGGAAGCCCTCTCCCACGTCCAACTCAATTTTGATCCAAGGGCGTTGAGACGACACCAGAGCGGACTTAGCAACTTCGTTGGCTTCCCTCGCATTGTGGTTGGCAGCGATAAGCATCCAAAACTGAATGAACCCAGTTACGCAGAGACCGCCTGTAAAGACGGTGATCCAAAAAGTGAAAAGTGCTATCGGGTCTTCCGCCGTCTGCCGCCAGAATTTGCTCCAGTTACCCTCTTGGTTTTCGCTATTTCGTTGTTGGTCGGCGGATTGGTATGCGGCTTGATACTCGTCTGGGTTTCCCACAGAAACCACCGCAAGGGCTAGCAAAACAAGAATCAAAATGACCAACAGATAGAGCGTAAATGATTGCGTTCGTGACGTAGATATCATGACACTACCCCGATAGTGGGCACACTGGTGATCTCAGATATCCTCTAGCCTGATTCCGTACTTTCCCAAGGCTTTCAGAGTCGCCAGAAAGAACGTTGCCGTAAACGTTCCCCGCTTAAGTTTGGCCTTTATTGAATTTTCCGTCTCTTTATGAAAGCCGTGATCTTTCAGCTTCTCCGCGATCTGCGCATATGTCATGCCGCCGCGTTTTAACTCGGCTTTTAGGTAGGTCGTGGTCGCCGCGATCAACCCTCGCGAAAGAGGCGCATGCGCAGGGTTTCGAGGCGGCCCATGCGGTCGGCGGTTTCGAAGCCGAACAACTCGGTCACGCGGGCGACCAGCGCTTCCGTCACCGCCAGCAGCGACGTGATGGAATCCCATGCGCCGCCGCTTTCCACGCTGCCGACGATCACGTGCTGAGCGTGCGCGGTAGCTGGCGCGTCGGGCGCGTCCGTGAACACGATGACGGTAGCGCCCTGCTCCCGCGCGAGCGCCGCAAAGCTGATGACATCGCGGGAGTAGCGCCGAATGTCGAACGCGACGATCACGGTTTTCCTGTCGACGTCGATCAGCCGGTCGGGCCAGGTGGATGACAGGCTGCCGATTTCCTCAACGCCGCCGCGAACGATTTGAAGGTGCCGCGCCAGAAGCCGGGCCAGTTGCTGGGTGAAGCGACCGCCGATCACCAGAATGCGCCGTTTCGGGTCGGCGACGGCAGAGGCGATGGTTTCAAACTCGGCGGGGACAAGCCGGGCGAAGGTTTCGGACTCGTTGTGCGCAAGGCGCTCGCCGAAACTGTTCAGCCAATCGGCATCGTCGCTGTTC
>JANNON010000188.1:0-2111 GCA_031399105.1 Blastocatellia bacterium
GTCATTAGGACGAGTTTGTACTGCGCATTCGCATGTAATTCCGGCAGAGAGTTATGTTTCGCTGGCCAATTCTGACGAGCGGTTGGAAGCAATCATCCGTCTGCAACAGAAAGCTACTTCGCTCGAATCTGAGATCGGCGAGAGACGCAAAGCTGAAGAGAGTTTGCGACACCTCAAGGAGCAACTCGAGCAACAGTTAAGCGAGCGCGAGCGATTACTCGATCGCGAAAAGCTCGCTCGTGCTGAAGCTGAGACGGCAAATCGCATGAAAGACGAATTCCTGGCGACAGTCTCACACGAGCTGCGCACCCCGCTGAATGCGATTATCGGCTGGACACACATGCTTCGCACCGGACGGCTCGACGAAGAGACCGTGGTTCGCGCCGTCGAGACGATTGAAAGAAACGCCAAGTCTCAGGCGCAGTTGGTTGAAGATATTCTCGACGTTTCGCGTGTGATCACTGGCAAGCTGCGACTAAACACTGCGCCCGTTGATCTGGCTGCAGTGATCAACTCGAGCATCGATTCTGTGCAACTCGCGGCTGAATCAAAAGACATTCATCTTGAAGTAACGCTATCGCCTTCCGCGCGACACACCACTGGTGATGCAGGTCGCTTGCAACAGGTCGTTTGGAATCTGCTTTCAAATGCGATTAAGTTCACACCTAACGGCGGCAGCGTGCGAGTCAGACTCAAACGCGTCGGGGGCAACGTACAGATCAAGGTGAGCGATTCCGGACAAGGGATAAGCTCTGAGTTCCTGCCCTTTATCTTCGATCGTTTCCGCCAGGCCGACGGCACCAGCACTCGCAGACATGGAGGACTCGGTCTTGGACTCGCGATCGTTCGCCACCTGGTTGAATTACATGGAGGCACTGTCGCAGCGCAAAGTCCCGGCGAAGGCCGCGGGGCAGTTTTTACGGTGAGTTTGCCGATGGCAGTATCACCGAACCGTAAACCAACGCGCGCGCGGAGTTCGCGGAAAGGTTGGGCGTCTGATTCTTCCCTGCAACAGGGCGAGCCAGCCTTCAATTTAACGAGTGTCCGCGTGCTTCTGGTCGATGACGATCCGGATAGTCTGCAAGTTTTGAATGTTCTGCTGGAGGAGCAGCACGCAACGGTGCAGAAAGCGACTTCAGCGGACGATGCGCTTGCTGCGATTGAATGGTACAGGCCTCATGTGGTGATTGCAGATCTCGCCTTGCCGGGCAAGGATGGCTACGATTTGATCACCATGATTCGCAAGTTGGACGCAATCAATGGCCGCGTGACGCCGGCGGTGGCGTTAACTTCTTATGTGAGAGTTGAAGACCGGTCGCGTGCGCTCGCAGCCGGTTTCAATATGTTCGTGCCTAAGCCAGTGGAGCCAAATGAACTGCTCACCGCAATCTCAAACCTGGTTCAGGTAGATGACGCGGCGGTGTGATAATCAAGCTCATGTTTTTAGAATTTGCGCCGTCAGCTATTCTGGCGGCGCTTTTAGTTTCGAGTTTCGAGTTTCGAGTCTCGAAACTTCTTCTGGAACTCAGCACTCAGTACTTCTTTTCTATGTGTGGCCGCTTTACACTTCGACGTGCCGACAGAATTAAACTCGAGCGCCTGGACACCACCGGGCTCTTCAACATTCCTCCGCGTTACAACATCGCCCCGACTCAGAAGATTCTCGCCGTCACTGAAACTAACGAACTCCGTGCGGTAGGTTTGTTTCAATGGGGGCTGATTCCTTCGTGGAGTCGAAAGCCTACCGGATTCATCAACGCCCGCGCCGAGACGCTGGAAACAAAGTCCAGCTTTAAAGACTCATTTCATAATCGCCGCTGTTTGATTCCTGCCGATGGCTTCTATGAATGGGAGAAGTTGGGTAAGGCGAAACAACCACATTATTTTCAACTCAAATCATCCGAGCCGTTTTTCTTCGCGGGAATTTGCGATGAATGGCGACACAATGGAGGGGCAATCACGTCATGTGCGATTATTACCACGACGCCGAACGGATTGCTCGAGAACATCCACGATCGTATGCCTGCCATCCTCGCTCCCGATGCCGTTGATACCTGGCTGCGCAGGAACGCAAAGCCGGAAGAACTGCGCGAGCTGCTGGGTCCGTATCC
>JANNON010000279.1:0-2769 GCA_031399105.1 Blastocatellia bacterium
TTGAAAGATCGTGAGTTCTCCGGAAGTTGTCTTTACACGATCCCAAAGATTGATTGCAGCTGTTGAAACTATCCACAGCGCCAACAGTAGACCAAGCGCGACCAATGGTTTCCACTGCCCCAGCACAAAGGGAAGCAACGCCGCCATCACCACACTCGAGACGAAGGCCCAGCGCAGACGCACCGCCAATTCTGGTAAACTCGCTTTCTTCCAACGCGCGATTGGACCGATGCCCATCAGGAACGCCGTGGGTACCATCAACGGAACAAAGACGCTGTTAAAGTAAGGCGGCCCAACTGAAAGTTTCCCCATGCCGAGAGCGTCAACAATGAGCGGATAAAGCGTGCCCAGCAAAACTGACGCAGCCGCAACGCTTAACAACACGTTGTTGGAAAGCAGCAGCGACTCACGCGAGACCACTTCAAACTTGCTGCCGAGTCCAACACTCTTTGCACGCCACGCATACAAAACAAGCGAACCGCCGATCACTACTACTAAAAAGGCCAGAATAAAAATTCCGCGCTTTGGATCGGTCGCGAACGCATGAACCGAAGTGAGCACGCCCGAGCGAACGAGGAAAGTTCCCAAGAGGCTCAACGAGAATGCCGAGATCGCGAGCAGCACAGTCCAACTCTTGAAGCCCCCTCGTTTTTCAGTCACGGCCAGTGAATGTATCAGCGCGGTGCCCACTAGCCACGGCATAAACGACGCGTTCTCGACCGGGTCCCAGAACCACCAACCGCCCCATCCCAGTTCGTAGTAGGCCCACCAACTTCCCAACGCGATTCCGCAGGTGAGGAAGATCCATGCGACAGTGGTCCAGGGACGCGACCATCTGGCCCAGGTCGCATCAAGGCGACCGCTGATCAACGCCGAGATTGCAAAAGCGAAGGCCACTGAAAAACCGACATAGCCCATGTAAAGCATCGGCGGATGAGCAACCATTGCCGGGTCTTGAAGCAGAGGATTGAGATCGCGACCATCAGCGGCGGCCGGAATCATTCGCGTGAACGGGTTCGATGTGAACAGCATGAACAGCAGGAACCCGATACTGATTATTCCCATCACACCCAGCACCCGCGCGACCATCTCATCGGGTAAGTGGCGGCTAAAGAGGGAAACTGCAACGGTCCAGATTGCGAGCATTAACGTCCAGAGGAGCAGCGAACCTTCGTGCGAGCCCCACGTGGCGGCGAGACGATAATGAAGCGGGAGTTGGGAGTTTGAATTGGTGGCGACGTTGAGAACGGAGAAGTCGTTGGTGATGAAGCAATAGGCCAGACAGCAGAAAGCGATCGTGACAAAGATGAACTGTGCCTGTCCGGACGGCGCTGCGAAGGCAATCCAGTTTTGATTGCCGCGGGCGGCGCCGATTAAGGGCACAGCGGCCTGAGTGATTGCTAGCAGCAGCGCAACGATTAGCGCAAATTGTCCGATTTCAGGAACCATGTCTTGGAATGAGTGTCTTGCGTGTGACGCTGTGCGGAGCCTTTGGAGTGCGCCGACTCGTCGGCGCTTTGGTACCCCAGCTTATTTCCATGAACATTCGCGGAGCCTCAAGTTCAATAGCGCCGACAAGTCGGCGCACTCCAAAGGCTTCGCCAGAACGAACTAGTAAACCACGGACTTTCCCGCCTCCTTCGCGTGCTTGGCCTTGTCAATCGCATCGCCAGCCTCGGGCGGCATATAGTTCTCATCGTGCTTCGCTAAAACTTCATCCGCATAGAAAACACCGTCGCTTCCTATCTTGCCTTGTGCGACGCAGCCTTTTCCTTCTTTGAATAGATCGGGAAGGATGCCTTTGTAAACTACTGGAATGCTTTGCGCGGTATCGGTGACGGTAAAGCGCACCGTTAAGCCATCGGTGTCTCGCTTGACGGTGCCCTCCTGTACCAACCCGCCGACGCGAAAAGTTCTTCCGACCGGCGCTTCCCTGGCTACCACTTGCGACGGACTGAAGAAGAAGACGAGGTTATTCTTGAAAGCACCAAGCACCAGCGCGGCTGCGATGCCGAGGCCGGCTATGCCCGCTACGATGAAACCAATTCGTTTATGCCGAGTTTTCATTTGAAGATATTTCCTGACGCATTAGTTCGCGCCGCCGATCGTTCGAGTAGATTCTTCTTGCGCCGAGCCAGGACGATCACTTCAGCGCCGATCGCCAATAGTGATACGACGTAAGAGCCCCACACGTAAAAGGCGTAACCGCCCATCGAAAAGAATTTTGACCAGTCCATATCCGCTCTCAAATCTCAGTCTCAAATTCTGAGTCCTACACCTCCGCAACTATCGCTGCCTGCTGCTCTCGCTCAAGGATAATGCACCGCAAACGCTGCAATACCACCGCCATCGAGTAAAGCCAGCATGCAGCCAGGATGATGAACATCGGAATTAGCATTGAAGTCGCCATCGACGGTTTGCCGAGCAGTCTCAGTGTAGCGCCCTGATGTAGTGTGTTCCACCACTGAACCGAATAATAGATTATCGGCACATTAATTACACCGACGATTGCGACCAACGCACCAGCGCGATCCGCGCGACGCACATCGTCAATCGCAGCTTGCAAAGAAATGAATCCGATATACAGAAACATCAGAATCAAGGTGGACGTCATGCGCGCGTCCCAAACCCAGTAGGTGCCCCAGGTAGGTTTTCCCCACAGTGCCCCGGTGATGAGCGAAAGAAACGTAAACATCGCCCCCGTGACTGCGATCGACGACGCCATCATCGATGCCAATCGCGCATTAAAGGCCCACCCAATCGCTGCAT
>JANNON010000313.1:0-6316 GCA_031399105.1 Blastocatellia bacterium
GCAAACGCGACATAAGCGCGCGCCAACTGTTTGGCTTCGGCTGGACGTCGATTCTTGACACTTCACTCGTCGCTTACGGCACTAAGTTGGTGAGAGTGAATATGCCGGACGGCAGCGCGATCTATCTCGCGAGACCGAACACAAGCTCTCCCTATACCACGGCTCAACCGCTGAACTTGCGCGTTCAAGTAGTAAAGAACATCGACAACAGTTACACGCTCTCCTTCAGGGATGGCCGAGTTCAACAATTTAACGCGAGTGGCAAACTGATCTCTTTCGCGGACGGCAACGGCAACACCAACACGATTACTTACACGGGAAATAACCCGACCTCGCTCACCGATGCATCTGGGCGTGTGGTAACACTAAGCTACGACGGTTATGGCTTGATCGGTTCCATGAGTGACAGCCTGGGAACCATCGCCACTTACACGCATGGCTTTTGGGGACGATTAACCAACGTCACGTACGCTGACGGTTCACAACTCAACTTTACCGACACGTTTTTGGGCAATAACATCTTTCTCGCCAGTGTTACGGATGCCCTTAACAATGTGTTGGAGTCCCACACATACGATTCGCAGGGCCGCGCGATTACTTCAGAAATTGCCGGCAACGGCACCGAGCGCTACACGCTCACGTTCGTAAGCGCAACAGAAACTCATGTTACAGACGCGCTCAATCGCGTAACGAAATACTTTTTCGATACGAGCAAGGGGAAGAACGTCGTCACACGAGTTGAAGGTGACTGCGGTTGCGGCGGCGGCTCGCAGATCCAGACATGGAACTACGACGCACAACTGAACCTAACTTCCACGACGAATGCACTGAATCAAACAACCAGCTACACGTACGACACGAACGGAAATCGGCTCACTGAGACCAACGCCCTGGGCACGACTAGCTTCACCTACAACTCCCTCGGTGAAGTCCTGACAATGACCGACCCTATGAATGGCGTCTGGACCAACACCTACGACAGCAACGGAAATCTGCTGACTGCAAAGGATCCGCTGAACCACACCACAACCCTGACTTACGGCACACAGGGTCAAATTTTGACCTTCACCGATCCACGCAACAACACGACCACCTTTACCTATGACAGCAATGGTAATCTCACGCGCCGCACGGATGCGCTCAACAATCAGACCAACATCGCCTACGACGCTCGTGGTCGGATGACCAGCGAAACAAATGCGCTCAATCAGGTAACGAGTTACGAATAGACCTGGCGGGGCGATCTAAGAAGGTCATTTATCCCGACACCCACTTTGTTCTGTTCACCTACGATCTCGCAGGACGAAGGACGAAGTTGAAAGACCCACGCGGTTATGAAACCACTTTCGCTTACGACTCCGCTTACCGCCTGACCAGCGAGACCAATGCTGATGGCAAAGTCACCAGTTATTCCTATGACGCCATGTCGAACCTTACCGGCGTGACGGACGCGCTCAACCGCACCACAAACTACACTTATGACAACTTCAACCGCTTGACGAAGATCAAATATCCGGAAGCTACGGCGGGCGCGGGCAGGCTGGAAGAGAACTTCGCCTACGATCTGGCGGGCAATCTGATTACGAAAACCGATCAAGCGGGACGAGTAACCACCTTCTGCTATGACAGCGTCAACCGGCTAACCAGCACCATTGATCCGGCACAGAAGACGACGGCTTTTGAATACAACGCGCGCTCGCAAACTACCGCCGTGGTTGACGCCATCAGTCAACGCTACGAGTTCGTTTACGACCCGCTGGGCCGGCGCACGCAGGAGAAGAAGGGCGCGGCCACCATGTCGTTCGTCTACGACGGCGCCGGAAACAGAACGCAGCGCACCGATTACAACAACGCTGTTTCTAATTACTCATACGACGCCCTGAACCGGCTGACAACCATCAGTTACCCGGACATGACTTCGGCCACTTATGGCTATGACCTTCTGTCGCGCCTCACCGCGGCCACGAATCCCACCGGCACGGTCACGATTGCTTACGACAACCGCAGCCGAGTCAGTTCAGTAACGGAGGTCTTTGGCCAAGTGGTTAGTTACGGCTACGACGCCAATTCCAACCGCACCCAACTCAGCTTGAACGCGGCCGCTAGCGCCACTTACCAATACGACGCAATCAATCGGCTAACGCAACTGACCGACAACGCCAGCCTGAACACGACTTTCGTTTACGACGCCACGAACAAGCTCACCTCACAAACTTTGCCGAATGGTGTGGTCACCACCTCGCAATACGATGGACTCGATCGCCTAACGCGCCTGACGCATGCGAAGAGCGGCAACACGCTGGCCGATTTCCAATATCAACTAAACGCCGTCAACAACATCACGCAGATGATTGACAGCGCTGGAACCCACAATTATTCATACGACACCCGCGACCGGCTTACGGCAGCCACTCATCCCAATCAAACCAACGAGAGCTACACGCTGGACGATGTTGGAAACCGCACTGCCTAGCATCAGGGTTCAAGCTATTCGTATCAAGCATTCAACCATCTCGTCACAGCCAACGGAGCAACGTTCGGCTACGACACGAATGGCAATCTCACCTCCAAGACGGATGCAAGTGGAGCCTGGGACCTACACCTGGGATTACGAGAATCGGCTGAAACTAGGGAGCAAGTCGGCGGAGTGCAGTTAGCCGATGTTCTTCAGCAGTTCGTCAGGAGATTCCAAAGGAGACGGAGCGGTTTTCGCGGGTAAGATATACAAACAATAACCAGCGGTGATCTCAGTCAAGAATTCGCACCAGATCCAGAGCCCCGCTATGCCCGTGCCGAAACTGCGGTTAGAGGGGCGGTGATCTCAGGGTTAGTGTTTCACGAACATGTCTTCGGGGTCGTGTTTTGGTGAGGGAGAAGATCGAGTGGCGCTGACGATGTTTGGATTGAGGCTGCTGATGGCTTGTTCGGCGGAGAGGATTCCCGAGACGCGCATCTTGAACTCGTCCGGGTTGCTGGCGTTGTGCAGCGCTTCTTCAAGTGAAATCAGACCTGACTGGAAAAGGTTGAAGAGCGACTGATCGAAAGTCTGCATTCCGTACTGCGACGTGCCAGCCGCGATTGCCTCGCGAATCAAGTAAGACTTCTCCTCGTTCATTACGTGATCGCGTATCAGCGAGGTTGAGACCATAACTTCGACTGCCGGAACACGCCCTGGTCCCCGAGCCGCACGCACCAATCGCATGGAAATCACCGCCTTCAAAATCCCAGCGAGTTGAATACGCACCGACTTCTGTTGATGAGACGGAAAAGAGGAAACGATGCGCATCACGGTTTCCGTGGCATCCAAAGTGTGCAGAGTTGAAAGCACCAGGTGACCCGTCTCGGCCGCCGTCAACGCCGTTTCAATTGTTTCGTGGTCGCGCATCTCTCCGACGAGAATGACATCAGGGTCTTGTCGCAAGGCGCCGCGCAAGGCTTCCGCGAACGAACGCGTGTCAACGTCGACTTCACGCTGAGTGATAAATGAAAGCTTGTCACGGTGTAGAAACTCGATTGGGTCTTCGATCGTGACGATATGTCCGCTCCGTCGGGAGTTGATCCGATCGATCATCGCGGCGAGTGTTGTTGACTTTCCCGAGCCAGTCGCACCAGTGACGAGAATCAGACCACGACGTTCTTCTGCGATCGTGTCGATGATGGGCGGCAGTCCCAATTCAGCCGTGCTGGTGGTCTGCTCGGGAATCACACGCAGGACGATACTTACGGTACCGCGTTGCTGAAACACATTCGCGCGGAATCGGCCCAAACCATCGACGCCATAGCCGATGTCTACTTCTGAGACCTCCTTGAATCGTTGCTTCTGCCGGTTAGAGAGCATTGAGAAAGACATATCGAGCGTGTCTTCAGGTTTGAGTTTGGGTGCGTCGGCAAGGGGATGGAGTTCACCCGCTATCCGCATTACCGGAAAGGCGCCGACTTTGAGATGGAGATCGGAAGCGCCGTGACTGGTGGCAACGCGGAGCAAGTCATCAATTTTGATGGGCATTGTAGAAACGAAACCTTTCAAAAAACTGCAGCATGCTTGATGGATTTGGTTGGCGCTGGAAGGAGCGCTGAGGTGTGCGGGACAGGTCACAAGTTTCGTGACGCTGAAAAGATAATAGCCGCGCAGGAGTCGCAGCGTCAATATTCATTGTCTGAAAGCGTAGAAATACGTCGGGATGAGATCCGGTTGGTGGTCCTTGAAGTTCGAGATCCAAGCTTGCTCTTTCCTGGGAGCGCGGGCGGCCTCGCCCGCCTCGTGCAACGCTTCCGAAGAGCTTGGGTGGACTCGAATTCGGGTGGCATTCAAGGTTGGCGGGCGGGGCCGCCCGCGCTCCCAGGAAAGAGCAGGTTCGCTAACGGACAAGCGTGCTTGCCGAAAAGAAAAAGGCGAGCAGGGATGCCTGCTCGCCTTCTTGTCTATTAACCAGGAGCTACGGTTTATTCTTTCGCTGCGGCTTGATAGTTAAGCGCTGGTTTTTCTTCCTTGGATGAAGTGCTCACCACACCAGTCGTGTTGTGGCCATTGTTCTCGGGCCGCGTTGATTGCTTTTCGTTTACGTAGGTCAACCAGTCGCCCGGGGGGTTGCGTTTGCCCTTGGTGATTTCGAAGAAGGCTTCCTGAATGCGGGTCGTTATTGGCCCACGCCCGCCCTCTCCAACCGTGATGCGATCGACGGAGCGTATCGGAGTGATCTCCGCGGCTGTGCCTGAGAAGAAGAGTTCATCAGCTACATATAAAGCTGCTCGCTGGACCGTTCTTTCCTTAACCGTAATTCCCAACTCGTGGCAAATCTGAATCACACTGTCGCGGGTAATACCGGGCAAAATGGACGAGGATAAGGGCGGCGTTAAGACCACATCACCACTCACGAGAAAGATGTTCTCGCCCGACCCTTCGGAGACGTATCCGCGATCATCAAGCGCAATCCCTTCGGCGAAGCCGTTAAGCAAAGCCTCCATTTTGATCAACTGCGAATTCATATAGTTTGCGCCACTCTTCGCCATCGCCGGCATCGAGTTGGGTGTCAGCCGGTTCCAGGTTGAGACGCAAACGTCCACGCCTTTTTCAATCGCTTCGTCACCTAAATACTTGCCCCAATCCCAAGCGCCGATATAGCAGGCAAGTGGATTCGGAAAGGGGTTCACCCCAAAAGCGGGTTTAGCTTCATCCAAACTTCGGAAAAGAATCGGGCGGATGTAGCACTGTTCAAGACCGCTGCGCCGCACCAGTTCAACAGTGGCGTCGCACAGCTGATCCAACTTCCAGGTATGATCCATCCGATAGATCTTTGCCGAGTTCAAAAAGCGTTGCAGGTGTTCCCGCATACGAAAGATCGCTGGACCATCGCTCGTCGCGTAACAACGGATGCCCTCAAAGATGCTCGACCCGTAATGCAAAACGTGCGACATCACGTGCACGCGCGCGTCGTTCCATTTGATAAACTCACCATCGTGCCAGACGACATCACAGATGCGCGGGGTTACTATGTCTTTCGTTTTACCGTCTTTTGGGAACATGTTGTTTCTACTCCTTCGGGAATCTTGTGGTGGGGGCCGCGAGGGAGCCCTCTTGCTTAATTTCATGCAGAACGGTCTGCGGGAAGCGAAGTGTCAGACTCCGTGGACCTTCTATAAGATCAGGGCTGTTGGTTATCAGGACACGGCACGATACAGTAGATTTGACGCCCTTTGCAAGGCGCGCTTGATCCGATGAATAAGGGCCGCCTAGCATCAAAATGTTCTGCAAAGATGAAAAGATTACCAATCGAGATTGGTTTCCGCGGAAGTGCCGCAACTATCACTTCAAGCCGCTCATTTCCGCTGCAATTCTTACTATTCTTCTGGTTCTGAACAACTGTAGCATGACGCAAAAAACTCAAGAGCATTCCCCAACCGCAGCGCCCACCGAGGAGCCTCGAACAGATCTTTTGTCGATTCATCGAAACGCGATTGCAATTGACATGCATGCCGACACAACTCAGCGAATGCTGGATGAGCGAGTAGACATCACCCAGCGGTTGCCGGACGGCCACCTGGATTCGGTGAGGGCTAAGGCAGGCGGACTCGATGCGCAATTTTTTTCCATTTGGGTAGATCCGCAACTATTTGGCGGGGGCGGCGCCGGTGCGGTCAAACGAGCAGACGATCAGATCGCGGCGGTGCGCGAGTTAACCGAGAACCATCCGGACTGGTGGCAATTGGCGACGCAAGCCGGAGATGTGCGACGCATTGCGGCCGAGGGAAAACTGGCTGCGCTACTCGGACTGGAAGGAGGCTATGCCATTGACGAACGAATCCAGAATGTCGAGCG
>JANNON010000354.1:0-36610 GCA_031399105.1 Blastocatellia bacterium
AGTCCGTTGTCAGTAGTCCGGTGTCCGTTGTCAGTTGTTCTCCCTGCCAGGAATCAAGATCCTTTGACTAAACAAACAACGGACAACGGACTACTGACAACGGACTACTGACAACGGACCACTGCGACAACGGACAACGGACCACTGACAACTGACAACGGACTATTCCCTGCTGGCCGCCATCGCTTCCGCCTGCAACTTGCGAGGTAGCGCGTCGCGCCAGGACGCTTCGAGCTGGGCCACAGTCGTCGCCACAGTTTCTACACCATTGACTGCAATCCGGAGTTGATCGCCACCGACACGGCCAAGCATCGTGAGTGGCACTCCCTCTCGTTCGGTAATTGCCTGGATGGCTTCGGTGTTTGAGTCGGCAAAACTGATCACAATACGCGAGGGTGTTTCAGCAAAAAGCAACTCAGCTTCAGATAATTCGCCAGTAAGATTCGCTTCGGCTCCGACGGCTTTGCGATTGAGCGATGAGAAACAGCACTCCGCAAGCGCCACGGCGAGACCGCCGTCCGCGCAATCATGCGCAGATTGCAGCACTCCGGATTCAGCGGCTGCCAGGCAAGCCTCTTGCACCGCTCGTTCGCGCTCGAGATCGATTCGCGGCACACGGCCTTGTTCGATCAACTGCGGAGTGGTCCTGCCCTCAACCGTGACGGCATACTCACTGATAGAAAGATCATCAGCGGTCTCGCCCAGCAGCGCCACCACGTCTCCCTCATCCTTGAAACCCGGCTGCAGTACGCGTTTGACGTCTTCCACCAGACCGACCATCCCGATCACCGGTGTCGGCAGAATTCCTCGACCTTCTGTCTCGTTGTAGAAAGACACGTTACCGGAAACTACCGGCGTGCCGAACACTCGACAGGCCTCAGCCATACCGTCGATAACTTCTGAGAAGGACCACATCACTTCGTGACGTTCCGGCGAGGCGAAGTTAAGACAATTCGTGATCGCGATTGGCCGCGCGCCAACGCACACCACGTTGCGAGCCGCTTCGGCCACGATAAGTTTTGCGCCTTCACGCGGATTGGCCGCGCAATACCGACCATTCCCATCGAGTGACATGGCGAGCGCTTTGCGCGTCTCTTTTATTCGCACGACCGCGGCGTCGGCTCCGGGCAAGACCGCAGTGTTCGTCCGAACCATGTGATCGTATTGACGATAGACCCATTGCTTGGAAGCGATGTTTGGAGAGGCCAATAGTTTGAGCAAAGCTTCCGCTGCGGGAATGCCCTTCGCCACCGGCGTAGGGTCAGACTCCGATGCGTTCACGATTCCCGGTTTCATCGCACGCTGATAAACGGGGGCCTCATCAGTCAACGCGCGCACCGGAATATCAGCGACCATCTCACCTTCGTGAATCACCTGCATGCGGTTGCCTTCGCGTACGCGGCCGATGACCACGGCATCAAGATCCCACTTACGAAAAATATCGACAATCTCTCGCTCGCGTCCCGCATGGGCCACTACCAGCATGCGCTCTTGAGATTCAGACAGCAGCATCTCGTAAGCGGTCAGGTTCTCTTCGCGTTGCGGTACCAGCGATAGATCAAGCTCGATTCCGGTTCCGGCACGCGCCGCCATCTCGCATGATGACGAAGTCAAACCAGCCGCTCCCATGTCCTGGATTCCCGCGACGGCACCGCTCCTCATCGCTTCGAGACAGGCTTCCAAAAGCAACTTCTCGAGAAACGGATCGCCGACTTGAACCGTCGGTCGCTTCTCCAGCGCCTCTTCATCAAACTCAGCGGAAGCCATCGTCGCGCCATGAATGCCGTCGCGTCCGGTCTTGGCGCCGACGTACAACACTGGATTACCGACGCCAGTCGCTTTGCCGAAAAAGATCTGGTCCTGCTTAACCAAACCGAGCGCGAAGGCATTAACGAGCGGATTGAAAGCGTAGGCATCGTCAAACGCGACTTCGCCTCCGACAGTCGCGACGCCGAATGCATTGCCGTAATGAGCGATGCCAGCGACGACACCCGCCAGCAACGAGCGATTGCGACGGCCATGTCGTTCCTGATCGAGCGAACCAAAACGTAAGCTGTTCATCGCGGCAATCGGACGCGCGCCCATAGTAAAGACATCGCGCAGAATCCCGCCCACACCAGTAGCAGCTCCCTGAAATGGTTCAATGAATGAGGGGTGATTGTGGGACTCGATCTTGAATGCGACGCACCAGCCGTCACCAACATCAATCACGCCGGCGTTCTCGCCGGGCGGCACGATGACTCGCTCGCCGGTGGTGGGAAGACGTCGCAGATGAACCCGCGAAGATTTGTAGGAGCAATGCTCCGACCACATCACCGAGAAGATGCCGAGTTCGACAAACGTCGGTTCACGGCCAAGCAACTCCTTGATGCGAGCGAATTCATCCGGAGTCAGATTGTGAGCGGCGATGATTTCGGGAGTTAGCATGGGAGAGGGTGTTGGGCTGAATCAATGGAAGTACTGAGTGCTGAGTGCTGAGTTCCAAAAAGGCGTTTCTGTTATCCCGGAACTCAGTACTCAGCACTTAGTACTTCATCCGGCCTAACGACTTATCTATCGCTGCGCGCAGCTCCGCATCGCTGAAGCGGCCAAAATGTTTGTAGACAATCTCTCCCTTGCGGTCATACAGGATCGTGGCCGGTAGGGCGCCACTCCATTTCGGATCAACAAAGGTGATTGCTGGGCCGGGATCGTTTTCATTCAGCAGATAGACAGGCATGGTGGCCTTCATTGAGTTCAAAAACTCCGGCACTCCAGTCTTGATCTCAGTAACATCGTCGAGCGAAATGGCAACGAACTCCAAACCTTTGCCACGATAGTCCTTGTCGATCTTCACCAGGTCGGGAAACTCTTCTCGACAGGGATCGCACCAGGTGGCCCAGAAGTTCACGAGCAGAGGTTTAGCGTTTGCGGTATCCCGCTTGAACAAAGTCTTCAAACCTTCAAGGTTGATGGCATGAACTGTGACTGCCGCAGAATCCTTCGCAGCGCCGTTCGCCCCTGACTGGGGAACGGGCGCTGCGAAGCTTAGGGTGACGAGGATGATGCCGCCCAACAAACTCAAAGCAACTTTGACGAGGGCGCTTGGTGGAGAAAATATCATTGGGTTTACGCGCGCTTGATGGAGCAGCCGAAAGCATTGGCTGTAGTCGTCTTTACTGGCTTGCCCGCCAGGGTCGAATCCATCGCCTCGCGCAATTCGCTCGACGTTACTGATTCTCCGTTGCGGCTATTGTCGATGCGCCCGTGATAGATGAGCTTGTTGCTCGCGTCGAGAAAATAAGCTTCCGGCGTCACCGTTGCGCCGAGGCGATCCGCAATCTTGTTGCCAGCATCCTTCACAATTGGAAAGGACAACTTGTTTGCGAGCGCGTGCGACTTAACCGCGTCGGCGGCTTCAGCAACATTCGAGTTAACGCCAATAACCGTGATGCCTTTTGCTTTGTAGTCCTGCGCAAGTTTTTCCATGCGATCGTTGTAGGCGTTGGAAACCGGGCACTGGACGGAGACAAAGATCAGCACGCTGCCGTTCGTTCCTTTAAGTGAGTTGAGCGTGCGCTCTTTGCCATCTGCATCAGGAAGACTGAAGTCTCCGATAGTAGCGCCAATTGCGGGCGCCGCAGGAACATCGAAAGCAGCAGTTGAACTTTCGGCCAGGGCAATGCCGGCCAGGATCAGAATAAGGGCCAAGAGCAAGGAAACTTGTGACTTCTTCATGACGAGAAACTCCTTTTGAGCGGTTGAAAATGGAAGGGAAAGATTAACAGTCACTCAAGAGTGAGGCAAGGCGAGCAAAGTAGGACAGACATTGCTGTCTGTCGATGCTTGGCGACAGGCTTCTGAAAGTATTCAGGTTTCAGGTCCCAAGTCTCAAGTCTCAGAGGGAAGAGCCAAAACACTTGAGACTTGGGACCTGAGACTTGGGACCTGAGACCGACAAGGTGCGCACACGGAGGAACGCCCCTACAATCCATTCACCGTCGTCAATGATCACCGACGTCGGAGGCTGAGCAGCACAAGCAACGTTAAGCAAATCGTAATCGCCGCAGACACCAAACAGTATTGACAGAAGTGACCAATCACAAACGCCTGCAAGTAAAGAAGCCACAGCGTCGTCAAAAACATCAAGCCCACCAGAATCGAAAGCAACTTCCACGTAATGGCATAACCAAAAACCGCGAGGATCGCGAAGCTGAAAACCGTGAAGTAAGCCGCGGCGCCAACCAGCGCGAGCGGGACTCCCCCGACAGTAGCGTACTCACTACTTAATACTTCCGAGCAGCCCGACAAGGTGCAACGAACGCTCTGTCCGGTAACGTGTTGGATGGTGAGATAAAGGGAATCAACGATACCCGCCAATGAAAGAACGGCCGCCGCCCAGTAGAGACCAACTGAGCGCGGCCGTACCTTTTCATCCGGAACTGATTGCAAGGATTTACTTTTGGACCTTAGCCAACTCGGCATCGATTAGCGGGCTGAGTCTTTCTGCCGGCAGCGAGTCGAACGGCACTTCACGTCCGTTTAAGAAGAGCGTCGGCGTACCTTTCACAGCGAGCGCGTGCGCGCGTTTCCCGTCAAGAAAGATCCGGCGCTCGACTGTTGAGCTGCCGACGTCTCGCTTAAAACGATCGACATCCAAACCGATTCTCACCGCGTACCCCTCGAACACGTCCCGCACGTCAAAGAGTTTGTGCCACGATTTTTGGTTCTCGTAAATCATCCCGTGCATCTCCCAAAACTTGCCCTGCATGCCGGCAGCTTCCGCAGCTCGCGCGGCCGTTAACGCATGCTCATGCGCTGGTACCAGCGGAAACTCGCGAAAGATCACGCGCACTTTGGAACCATATTTCGCTTCAATCTTCTGCAGTTCGGGATGGAGTGCGGCGCAGGGAGGACATTGGAAGTCACCAAATTCCTCGAGTACAACGGGCGCGTTTGCTGGACCGACTGCGTGCGGAGGCTCGGCACCCGGCTCGTTGGCCACAGGAGCTGCCGGCGTCGACCCCGCTGTTGCGACGTTGCTATTCGATGGCAAGGCTGAATTGGAAGCGACACCAGATGTTTGTGGGCTCTCCGCTTTCTTCTTGAAGTAGACGACGGAGCCAACCGCCACAGCCAAAACCACCAGGATGATCAAAAAAGGTAGGATACGTTTCATACGGAATCGTCTTTATTCAACGGTGAAATTGATTGTCTTGTCCAGGCTGTCATTCACGTAAACGTCAACCTTGTATTTTCCCGGCGGCCAATCGTTCGGCAAACCAACGTGGCTGTGAACGACCTCGTCCGCTTGCTTAGTCGTGTAATCGAGGTCTTGCAACTTTTCATTTTCAGCACCCTGAGCACTGACTATCCACCAGGAAAATCGCACTTTCGTTCCCGGCGGCGCCGCCTTTAATTTGGCTACGCTATGAATCCTGCGGTCATCTGGACCAAAGCCTTCGCTACTTTCGCCGGGCTGGCCGTTATGGTCCAGGGCCATGTAAAGGTCTTCGATGTTCTTTCCCGCGAGCATTGGTGCTTGAGCGGTGGAAGAATTATTAGTCGATGTATTTGCAGTTGGCGATTTTCCAGACTTGCACCCGCCCAGGAAACCGAGCAGGAACGTAAGCGAAAGGGCGGTGTAGATTTTGTTGGCAGGCCCAGTCTTCATTCGTAGTCCAAACCAAACAAGAAAGGTTTTGCTTATGCGGCGGCGGCCAAAGTCGCAGCCAGCGAACGGAAGATGTTCCTTCCATCGCTTGACCCAAGCAGATCTTCGCAAGCGCGTTCCGGATGTGGCATTAGGCCCAGAACGTTTCGCGTGCGATTACAAATCCCGGCGATGTTGTCACGCGAGCCATTCGGATTAGCCTCACTGGTTATCATTCCGTTCTCATCACAGTAGCGAAAGACTATCCGATCCTGATCGCGCAACTCAGCAAAGGTTACATCGTCGCAAACGTAGTTGCCTTCAGCATGAGCAATTGGCAAGCGCAACACTGATCCGCGTTCTACTTCATCCGTGAAGGGTGTGTCTGTCGTTTCACTGCGAACAAAAATGTGATCGCAGATGAAATGCAGGTCGCGATTTCTGATTAGCGCCCCCGGCAACAGTCCCGCCTCGCACAGAATTTGAAAGCCGTTACAGATGCCCAACACGAACCGCCCGCTGGCTGCAAATTTTTTCACCTCAGCCATTACCGGTGAAAACCTAGCCAGGGCCCCCGCCCGAAGATAATCGCCGTAAGAGAAACCGCCCGGAATAATCAACGCGTCGTAGGTGCTCAGATCAGTCTCACGATGCCAGATAAAATCCACCGGCTGGCCCACGTGCTTCGAGATTACGTGATAGGCATCGTGGTCGCAGTTCGAACCGGGAAAAACTATGACGCCAAATTTCACGCTTCAATCTCCACGCGGTAATCTTCGATGATAGGGTTCGAGAGCACTTCGCGCGCCATCCGCGAAACCGCGTCATGTGCCTGCTCTTCTCCGAGTGAACTATCAAGCGCGATCTCGAAATACTTTCCCTGACGAACGTCCGCGATACCATCAAAGCCAAGCAGTTCGACCGAATGCTGGATGGCCTTGCCCTGAGGATCCAGCACTCCGGGCTTCAGCTTCACATAAACTTTCGCTTTCATCATTCTGTGCTCCTGAACCAATACTAAGACAAAACATTGCGCGATGTGTAGCGGCTGTCATAACATCCGCGCCTGACCTTGGGCAAAACTTATTCGTATTTATCGTCCGCCCTGCTTAAGGGCAGAAATTCCCCAACTGATTGTAGGAGAAACCGACTATGCAAAATCCGCCTCCCACCCAACAACCTTATGGCACTCCCTATGGAGCACCGCCACCGCCGGCGCCGCCGTCTGGAACGGGCATAGATCCCAAGATCGCCGCTGCAATCTCATACATTTGGGTTGTAGGGTTGATCTTCTTTTTTATCGAGAAGGAGAATCGGTTCGTCCGCTTTCATGCCATGCAGTCGATTCTGTTCGGCATTGTAAATACGGTAGTGATCTTTGCTTTGATCATTGTGGCCTTCATCCTGACCTTTGTTGGTGCTGCGCTGGCCGCAGCCCTTGGAGACGCCGGTGGCGTAATTTTTGCCGTGCTCGTTTTTTTGGTCTGGGCAGTCGTTTGGATCATCCCCATCATATTTTTAATCGGGGTGATCTTCACTGCGATCAAGGCCTATCAGGGCAATACGGTCAAGCTGCCGATCATTGGAAACATGGCGGAAAAGATCGTGAACAAGTAGCTTCGCAGACCGGGCGGCGGGATTCGATCCTGTCGCCCTGCTACTAATCGGCTGCCTTGCCAAATACCCGCCCAAAGACTGCATCAACATTTCGCAGATAGTAATCAAGCGAGAAGGCGCGCTCGATGTCCGCTGATGACAAGTGGGCTTTTATTTCAGGATCTGCGTTGATCAACTCCCGGAAATCCTGGCCTTCATCCCAGACCTTCATTGCATTGCGCTGCACCCACTCGTAAGCCTCTTCGCGCGAGACGCCCCGATTGGTGAGTACAAGTAAAAGCTGGCCGCTGAAGATTAAGCCGCGAGTGGCGTTCAAGTTTTCAAGCATCCGTTCCGGGTAAACAACGAGGCCGTCAATTAGCGAGGTTGCTTTATTCAGGATGTAGTCAAGCGCGATGCTCGAATCAGGTAACACGACGCGTTCAGCGGAGGAGTGCGAGATATCGCGCTCATGCCACAGCGCAATGTTCTCCAGGCCCACCAGACTGTTCGCTCGAATCACGCGCGCCATACCGCAGATCCGTTCCGAGATGATCGGATTACGTTTATGCGGCATCGCGCTCGAGCCTTTTTGACCACGAGTAAATTTTTCCTGGGCCTCGCGCACCTCCGTGCGTTGCCAGTGACGTACGTTGAGCGCCATCTTCTCGAGCGTGGAAGCGATGATGGCCAGCGTTGATAAATACTCGGCATAGCGATCTCGTTGAATGACTTGCGTAGAGACCGGTGCGGCTTGCAAGCCGAGTCGCGCGCAAACCTGTTCTTCCACTGCCGGATCAAGATGAGCAAAAGCACCGACAGCGCCACTGATCTTGCCTACGGCAACCGCCTCTCGAGCACGAACGAGTCGCTCACGATTGCGGCGCATCTCTTCATACCAAAGAGTGAGCGTTAGTCCGAACGAAGTGGGTTCCGCGTGAATGCCATGCGTTCTTCCCACCTGCGGCGTGTGCTTGAACTCGAAGGCGCGCCGTTTCAACACCTCGCGCAACTTGTCGATGCGTGCCAACAGCAGATCGCTGGCGTCACGCAGCAACAAAGCGTTCGCTGTATCAACCACATCGGACGAAGTCAGGCCGTAATGAACGAACCGCGCAGCGGGCCCGATGTTCTCTGCGAGATTGGTAGTGAACGCAATGACATCGTGATTAGTGGTCTTTTCAATCTCATTGATTCTCTCAACTGAGAAAGCCGCCCGCGATTTAATCTCGTCGAGGGCGTCGCGCGGAATTGTTCCCATCGCCGCGTGCACTTCGCAGACGGCAATCTCCACGTCGAGCCACTTCTGGAACTTCGACTGCTCCGACCAGAGCGTGCCCATTTCAGGGAGTGTGTAGCGGTCGATCATTATCTTAAAAGAGTACTGAGTACTGAGTACTGAGTTCCAAAACAAGTGCTGAGTACTCGGCTGTAAAACCTATCGAGCTCCCTAAAGAACCGGAACTCAGTACTCAGCACTCAGTACTCTGAGTTGTCGTCAGCCTATTTCAGCGCCGTCGAATTCACCCGATACCGCGCCAGCCGCCACCGGCGATCTTGCTCGATCAGCGTGAAGGTTTCCATCCCGTCGCCTCGTTCGAAGTTCGTCTGATAAGTAATGGTGAATGAGCGACCTTTCAATGGTCCACCTGAGTTCTCTTGTTCAGCTGCTGAGTGGATGGTGCGGTTCTTCACGTTCCCAAGTTTCTCTTTCAGCGTCTTAAGCATAGCAGTGGAATGCTCAAGGTCTGAATCCTGCTTCCACAGATCCGAGGCCTCGTTATGAATCTTTTCGTAGCGCTCGGCAGCAATGTCGTCACTCAATATGGTAATCGCACTCTGCACTTCCGGCGGCACTTCACGACGCATCGAATTCGCCGTGCAGGCACACCACATCGGCAGCAGTACGATCAGGAGCAAATGTTTGCGGAAAGGATGCGGGAAAAAGGTACCACCACTCATCAATCGTCACACCTCAATCCACGGCGTCGGTTCTTTAGGGAATGAAAGGCTGACTTTAGTGTCGGTCGGAAACAGCGGGCAGCGCTCTTGAAGGGCAACTTCAGCGGTAATTTGCGCGAGATAGGGATTGTTTGCACGTTGCGATAAGTGCGCCAGGACTATGAAATCCGCAGTGCCGTCGAAACCACTGGTCAGCCAGTCGGCGACATCCTCATTTGAAAGATGCCCAAGCCGCGAAAGAATTCTCAGCTTCAATTCCCATGGATACGCGTCACAGGCTTTTAACATGTCGCGGCTGTGGTTTGCTTCAATGACGATCGCCGCGCACCCTCTCAATCGTTCGCTGATGAGTGTCGTGATGTGACCAAAGTCCATGAGCGTTGCGATCTTGGTGCCATGATGCGTGGCAGTAAAGCCGAAGTTGTCGACAGCATCGTGAGGAATGGTGAACGGATGAAAGTCAATCTCGCCGATGCGGAAGTCCTTGCTCGATTCGATGTATTCAACTCGATCATGGAGCGCCTTAACACGCTTACGCGGTTCTTCATTTCCGATGGAACGTTCACTAACGTAGGCTTCGTAGGTTTGACCGGAGATGTAGACGGGACAATCAACTGACCTCAAGAGGACTCGCAGACCGCCGGCGTGATCGCCATGCTCATGCGTAACGAGGACACCGTCCAATCGCTGCACGTCCTCGCCCACCATTGCGAGCCGCCGCGAAATTTCTTTTGCGCTCAAACCTGCGTCGACCAGAACGCGAGTCTCACCAGCAACAATCAGAACTGCATTGCCGGTTGATCCGCTGCCGAGAACGGTAAGTTTCATCGGGGCGGAACTGTAACATAAAGACCGGGTCGGAGACCGAGTTTCTGGTTTCGAGTTTCGAGTTAAGAGCGTCGGACGAGCCTCTATCGCGAGAACCAACTTGAAATTCGAAACTCGAAACTCGAAACTTGCCTTTCAGATCTCCAACCGCGATCGATCCATGCGAAAGCCGTTCAAGTTTCCCAGCGCTCCGAACGAGAGAGTCTCGCTGGTAAAGAACTTGCGAGCCAGTTGCTGCAGCTCCTCGGCAGTAACTACTTCGATATTTCGAATTACTTCATCAGGAGAAATGCGTCGTCCATGAATGATCTCCTGACGAGCGAGCGCACTAGCGCGAGCACTTGACGACTCCAAACCAAGTAGGATGGATGAAATTGCCTGCTCTTTGGCGAGTTGTAACTCCTCTTCGGAAACACTCTCGTGCACCACTCGGCGCAATTCAATCAGCGAGAGATCGACTACCTCATCCAAATGCTCCGGCGAAGTGCCAGCGTAGATCGTAAAGATACCCACATCCGAGAACGTACTTCCGCCAGCGCCAACTGAATATGCCAGTCCACGGTCTTCTCGAATTTTTTGCCAAAGCCTGCTCGACGTACTACCGCCGATAATTGATGCAAGCAAACTGGCCGCGTAGCGATCGTCGCTCCGGGCGTCCGGCCACGGCGAGGCAATTATCAAGTGCGCCTGCTCCAGCTCCTTTTTCTGTTCAATCATTATTGGCGTCGCCGGCAAGGGAGGCGGAGTTGCGGCTGTCGGTGGCGGTACCACTCCGTTTCGCTGCGCAAATGCTTTCACTGCCGCGTCAACGAGTTGGCCGTGATCCACATTGCCCGCTGCCGCAACTACCAGATTCGCACTAGCAAACTCACGTGCGTGAAAGACAGCCGTAGTTTCCCGATCGAATGAAGCTACTGTCTCAGGAGTGCCTTCAATAGGTCGTCCCAAAGGTTGATCCGGAAAATACGCAGCATTAAACAACTCGCCGAGTAGCTCGTCCGGCGTGTCCTCGACCATTTTCATCTCTTCGAGGATGACTTTTTGTTCACGCTCGAGGTCTTCCTGATCAAACCGAGGGTTCGAAATGACGTCGGCAAGCAGATCAAATGCTTCGGGTAGACTGCGGTCCGCAACCTTTACGGCAAAGCCAGTCATCTCATGAGTCGTATACGCATCAAGATGGCCGCCCAAACGGTCTGACTCGATTGCGATGTCCCGAGCAGTTCTACGCCTGGTTCCTTTGAAAACAGAGTGCTCTATAAAGTGACAGATCCCGTTTAATTCCGGGGTTTCGTGGCGCGATCCACGGCGCACCCAGATCCCGGCCGTCACGGATCTAAGTCCAGGCATATGTTCAGTTAGGATAGAGATTCCGTTTGCGAGCTTGGTTGTTTTAACGTCGTCGATCATGCGGTTCCTTACCCGAAAAAACCGGGTAACGCCCCGGGCAACGTGAGTTTTACTGTTCGGAGCTGGAATCCTAGCATGCGCGCCAAAGAGGCGGCAAAGGCGGCGCGAGCTAAGGCGTTTGCTTGACAGGGCTTCGAGGGTGGCAGAAAATGGCGACTATTCTGTGGTTCTGGTAAGTCTCCTGCCTTGAGCCAGTTCGCGTATCACACAAGAAACCATTGCGACCATGTTGTATCTGGATCGTAAGCTCAACTTTTGAAAGTCGACCAACTAATCGTGCGGATCGAATAGATGCCTTCCCCAGCTTTATCTGCTTCCAACTGGAAGCTTGCGCTTGGAGGTTTCGCTGCAATGAAAAGAGTATTCAGCCTGATTGTAACTGCAGTTGTCGTCTCCGGTTTTTTGACGGCTGATGCAGCTCCCCTGACCGCGGGTAAAGGGACCCTCGCGACAATCGCAGGATCCGTAGTTGACACCAAGGGTAATCCGGTTGCCGGAGCTTTCGTCTCATTACTCAAAGAAGGCGCTAAGGAAGTAGCGAAACAGATCAAGACCGATGCGTCAGGAAAGTTCAGCGCCAAGATCGCTCCCGGACGTTACGGCATTAGAGCAATCGCACAGGGCTTCAATGAAGTCGTTTTCTCTTCTGTTGAAGTGCGCGCCTCGCAGGAACTAGTCTATCGCTTCAATCTCGAACCCGTCGGATCCGGAAAGACACTTCCCGAGCAACGACGAGATCGCGATGACGTCAAATGGACATTGCGCTCGAGCCAAACCCGGCGTTCCATTTTCCAGGCTCAGGAAGATGAAGCGCAAGACATTAAAGCAGTTCTGGGTGCCGAGACTTCAACTTCTGATCCAGCTTTAACTGAAGAATCCGACGTCACAGTCAATAGCTTCGACAGCCGGCCACAGGGCGTCGTCGAAACCTACTTTGCCAACAATCCGTTTGGTTTATCCTACACCGGTCTCAATTTCGCAGTCGCAACTCCAGCAACCGAAGACATCGATGTCGTCATCGCCGGACAAACCGGAATCGGTCCAGGGGCACCCGCTCGATTCGAAGCGATCAGTCGTATTCGTCTGGGAGAGAATCACCGTCTGGGATTGAGCGGAGCGGGGGTGAGATTTTCGACTCCAATCTGGACCAGCACTGAAAGCGAGGGGAAACTTCACGGTCAGTTTTCAGTCCGTGCGGTTGACGAATGGGTCGTCCGAGACGGCATAGTTATTCTGTTCGGTGTTGATTACTCGCGTTTCCTGGGTGGCAGTGGCGCATACACGATTTCGCCACGCTTTGGTGTGCAGCTCGATGCGAATGCTACCACTCGTTTGAAGGCCGCTTATGCACCCGGTGGTCGCGAAGGTGGGATTCAGAGCGTTGCTGGTTTTGAAGACACTCAGGTCGTCTTCACGGATCCGAACGCGCGACCGGTGGCCTATGTAGACGGACAAGCTGTGATGGAACGCAGCCATCGATTGGAGTTCGGAGTCGAGCGAGTCATCGACAACTATTCAAATCTCGAAGCGAGTGTTTTCTTTGACACTACGAGCGGTCGAGGCGTTGGGCTGCTCAGCGTTCCGATGAACTCGCTGTCGGGCACTACGGGCGAGAGTCTGATCAGCGTGGTCAATCAGCAAGGTGGCGCCAGAGGAATGCGCGTGGTCTACACTCGGCGTCTGGGAAATGCCTGGACTGCATCAGGCGGATATTCGTTTGGAAGAGGCCAACAATTGTCGGCCAACGGCTTTAGCTCTCCGGGTGAAGTGTTCAGCAATGGCACATTTCACACAGGCGCACTGCAAATCGGAGCTGGCTTCCGGACGGGCACACGCGTCAGAACAGTTTTGCGGTTCTCGTCGCAGGCAACGGTGTTTGCGATCGATCCCTTCGCCGGCCAGCTTGGAGTTTATGATCCATCGCTAAGCATTCAAGTTACGCAGGACCTGCCGAGTTTCGGTCTGCCGGTTCGCGCTGAGGCTGTCATTGACGCTCGTAACCTGATTGATGTCCAGTCGAGCACTGAGAGTGGAGAAATACTCACTCAACTGAGCACTGGAAGACGGTCAGTCCGTGGTGGAATCTCACTTAGGTTCTAGAAGCGGAAACGAGTTGAGAGACGATTGGGCATAGGCCAGTTACTCGGCTTCATTCCGGTCCCCTTTTCTTTTAGCCCAAGCCCCGCTTTTCCAAAATCTCAGGAAAAGTCCAAAAAGCTGGACGAGAGGATTGGTGCGCCGCTTGAAATGCAGTAGGGGCCGAACGCGAAACAGGGCTGGTTCTATCGAAGAAGCGGACCTTCTTCCGCACGGCTCCGGTTTTGATCGCGTTGATACGGCGTGTAGTTACAAGGGAACATCCATTGCTTTTTTGAAACTGGTTCGCACTTTTACACTGGGAAGTTTTTTGTGAAACGATCAGTTCTAACCCCTCAAACCTGGCTGCTGCTCGTCGGCGCGGCGGCGCTCATCGCCGCAGGCGTTCTGAATTTTGGCCAACGGGTTAGGCATGAGACTCCACCTTGGGATGGAGTCACCTGGGTAGACACAAAGCAGGGAATTATTGCTGAAACTGTCGAGCCCGGATCGGCAGCAGATCGCGCCCACTTGCAGCCCGGGGACCGGCTCCTCGGCGTGGTCAAAGAACCAAAAAATGAAGAGGTCATTCATGCACGCGATGTGCAGATTTACCTTGATCAAGCTAGCGTTGGCGGTGATATTCATTATTTAATCGAGCGCCCCTCATACCCGGAAGACAGCCGGTACTACTATGCCGATCTGGAGGCTCTTGGCTCGATTCATAAATGGATTCCGCGTGACGTCTACATCAACCTGATTGGAATCGTCTATCTGTGTGTCGGCTTCTTTGTACTTTTCAAGCAAGGAGGCCGCGCCCCCTTCGTCATTCACTTCGCGATCCTGTGTCTGACCGCATTCGTCTTCCACTTCTATACGCCGCTCGGCAGTTATCGAGATCTCGATCTGGCTATCGCGTTTCTGAGGAACGCTGCCTTCATTCTATTCCCGCCGCTGTTCCTGCACTTTTGCGCGCTCTATCCGACGAAACATCGTCTGTTTAATGAACGACGTTGGCGGGCACTCGTCCTGTATGTTCCAGCATTCGTACTGTTGGTGTTCGCCAATTTCATTTTCCTGCGCGACGTCATTGCCCAGGTCCTGCCATTCGTGCGCGATTCCATTCCTGCCCCCACCGAAACTTTGCACGAGATTTTTTACAAGGTCAGTCTGATCCACTTTGTATTCGGTTTAATGGGTAGTGCGTTCCTGTTGGTGAGAAGCTGGTTTGCCACCAAGCATGCGATCGTGCGGCAACAGATGAAGTGGGTTATCTGGGGCACTTTGCTGGCTGTCGCGCCGTTCACGCTGCTCTACGCAATTGGTTATCTTGCCAACGCTCAGTCGTACTCATGGGTAACTGACGCTGCTGTGCTGCCGCTGATCCTGATCCCGCTTTCGTTTGGCTATTCAGTGGTCCGCTACCGCCTGATGGACGTTGAGCTGGTTGTGCGTCGTGTTTTTGTTTACGCCATCACGACTCTCGCAATCGCGTTGCTGATTGGTTCCGTAGTTTACCTTGCGGGTCTGTACGCCTTCGGCGGGAACGATGGCGTGACCTCTGGTGAACTCACTCTCCGCGTGGTAATCGCCATCGTTGCAATGACGGCCATCGTGATGCTTGCCGGGCCGGTAAAGAACCTCCTGCAGGAGCATGTAGATCGACTTTTCTACGGCGAGCGTTATGACATGCGTAACAGCTTGCTGGATTTTGGCCGCACCCTTTCTGCCACCACCGCGCTCGACCCCTTGCTTGACTCGCTCGTCAGTCGCTTGCAACAAGTGATGAACGTCGGTCGCGTCGCTATCTTCATCGAAGACCGAAATGCGAGTTCCGGATATCGCGTTGCGCGTTCGGCTGGCCTGACCTCGGAAGTCATCGTGCCTCCGGATTTCCGAGAGATGATTCGGGTGCGTTCCGCTGAAAGCGGCGTGGTACGAGCCGATGATGTCGATCTCACTCCAGACCTTTCAGGATTTGTCAGGCGCAGTCTCCACTATTACGTGCCCTGCGTCGTGCGCGGCCGGATGGTCGCTGTGATAGGACTGGGCCGTTCCGCTGACGGCGCGCTGCTGTCTTCCGAAGACGTTGAGATACTGCGCACGGTTTCCGGATACGTTGCGGTGGCAATCGAGAATAGTTTGCTGTATCAGGAGCAACAGGAACGTGCTTCTGAATTGCGGTTACTCAAGGAATTCAACGAATCAATCATCGAATCGATCAACGTCGGCCTCGTGGCAGTCGATCTCGAGGGCCGCGTAACTCGACTGAATTCCGCGCTCGAGCACATTCTCGATCTCCGTCGTGACGCCGCTGTCGGCAAACGCGTCGAGGATCTCTTCTCAGAAGATTTCACCGACACGCTGCGACAAGTACTCGGAAACGACCGCTGGCGCCTAAAAGAGATTCGCAATATCTACAAGATTCACACCGCCACGCGCGGTGGTCGAACTCTCGTGCTGAACATTTCGATTGCGCCACTTGAAGATGCCCACGAACAGACGGGCGCACTGGTGATGCTCGAGGATGTAACCTCGCGTATCCGGCTGGAAGAGCAACTGCAACAACGCGAGAAACTCTCGTCAATTGGTTTGCTGGCTGCGGGTGTGGCCCACGAAGTGAACACCCCGTTAACCGGAGTCTCGTCGTACACGCAGATGTTGTTGGGGATGTTGCCGGAAGCCGATCCAAAACACGCCCTGCTGCAGAAAGTGCGGCGGCAAGCCGAGCGCGCCACGAACATTGTGAACAATCTTTTGAACTTCTCACGAACGGGCGGCGCGACCGAGTTTTCCGAAGTGGACATGGCGCAAGTGCTTGACGACACCGTGCAACTGCTTGAGCCGCAACTGCGACGCAATCAAATTGAGATTGTGCGTGCCTACGATCCGGATGCGCCGCGCGTGTTTGGTAACAGCGGTAAACTCCAACAAGTCTTCACCAACCTGCTGTTGAACGCACGTGACGCAATCCCTGAAGGCGGGCGAATCACTATCAGCACTATGTCTGAAGATAATTCGCTGACTGTTGAAGTAAGCGACACGGGAATCGGCATCGCATCGGAGAATGTCGCGAAGATTTACGATCCTTTCTACACAACAAAAGGTGTCGGTCGCGGCACCGGTCTCGGCCTCGCAGTCTCGTACGGAATCGTTCAAGAGCACTCCGGCCACATCAACGTTGAGAGCTCACCCGGCCACGGCACGACCTTTCGCATCACACTCCCCACCGCCAGTGCACGCGCACGCCTCCAGGCTGTGGGCGACTGATCCAAAGCGAGTTTCAAGTTTCGAGTTGAGTTCATCAGTTGTTACTCAAGGGAAACCTCGACCTTTGCCGAGCGAACTAGAAACTCGAAACTCGAAACTTCGTTCTCTGGCCGCTTTTGTTTGCGTCCGTTCTCGCCTAAACTTCCCCCTGCTCCCCAATTCGAAATCAATCAATAAGCTTTAGGAATCGAAAAGACGAATGGCTAAGAAGGGTACCGTGCTCGTCGTTGACGACGAGGAAATAATGCGAGAAGTGCTCGAGACCCTGCTCTCCAACGAGGGTTATCGAGTCGATCTCGCCAAGACCGGGGAAGAAGGTTTGGAGGCATTCGGCCGCCGCACCTACGACGTCGTGCTGCTCGATGTTTCCATGCCCGGCATTGGCGGATTGCGAGCATTGGAAGAGTTTCTCAAGCTGGACTCCGACGCGGTGATTCTGATGATCACTGCTTACGCCACGTTTGACACGGCCATTGCCGCCTGGGAACGCGGCGCGTTTGGTTGTATCAGAAAACCTTTTCAGAACGAGCAGATCACAGCGACGATCGCCGCCGGTATCAAGCGCCGGCGAAAAGAGGAAGAACGTCAAACGCTGCGACGAGCGATGAGTCGCGCCGTCGATCGCGGTTCGATTGTCGGACGGTCCGACATCATGCAGGAAGTTTTTCGACTGGTTGAGCAAGTCGCGCCCGCTCGTTCCACTGTTTTAATCACTGGCGAAAGCGGAACTGGCAAGGAGCTGATCGCCAAAGCAATTCACGAAGCGAGCCCGCGTGCAGGAAAACCCTTCGTCACCGTCAACAGCTCAAACATTCCTTCTGAGCTGCTTGAGTCGGAACTGTTTGGACACACGCGCGGCGCTTTTACCGGAGCAGTCGCTGCCAAGAAAGGTCTATTTGAAGTAGCCGACGGCGGCTCGATCTTTCTTGACGAGATCGGCGACATTCCTCCCGAAACTCAGGTTCGTCTGCTGCGCGTGATTCAGGAACGTGAGTTCACACCGCTCGGAGACACGACACCGCGACGCGTAGATGTGCGCATCGTCGCAGCGACGAATATCGATCTCAAAGAGGCTGTACGGCAGGGATCGTTTCGCGAGGACCTCTATTATCGCCTCGCGGTTGTTCCCATCGAGTTGCCACCGCTTCGCGATCGTACGCAGGACATTCTTCCCCTCGCGCAGCACTTCATTCGCAAGTACAACGAAGAGAATGGCCGGCAGGTCTCTGAGCACATCGCTCCCGAAGTTCTAGCTCTTATGGAAGCCTATTCGTGGCCGGGCAATGTGCGAGAACTGGAGAACGCGGTCGAGCGTGCAGTCGTGATCGCTCCCGGGGATGAAATCTCGCGCGAATGTTTGCGACCGGAGATCAGCGATCCTGAATCTGTTGCAAATCGATCGCAGGAAGGCGCGTCAACCGCGGCCGTGCAAAACATCGGACGCGGCGTAAACTTTTATGACGAAGTGCGCCGCTTTGAGATCGACTTGATCCGGCGAGCGCTTGAACAAACCGGCGGTCATCAATCCCGCGCCGCACGTTTGCTGGGCATGAACGCCACGACCCTCAACTCAAAGATCAAAACTTACAACATCAACCTCCGCCCGTAAGTTGTATCCGGCCCTACTTTCTCGAGAACGCGAAGCCGCAGGACACCGTTTGGGATTGCGCGGCTGGGTGACGAGGGATACAATCCGCAGCATTCCCTCTTGCGTTACCTCCCTTGCCCTGCAACTGCAGTCAAATTTCAACTCCTTCGAAAGCTCATCATGGGGCGAAGGCTAAAACAGATCTCTACGGTTGCACGCGCTGCGAGAGCAATGCTGGCGCTTGCGTTGCTGGTGCTTTTAGTTTCGGGCAGTGTTCCGTTTACCTCGGCCGCTGGCGAACCAAAGTGTGAACTGGAATGCTGTGCAGCGCTCGCTTCGCATGCAGCCGGTTCTTGCGGAGAAGGTGCTTGTCATGCCGGCATGCTTGGTGATCACGCGGATGGCAGTGGCAGTTCCCAACTAGCAGATGCGCCGTTAACAAGCGCTCCTCTTGAACCGCTATGCGGACTAAGGACTGACTTTGGCGCGAACAATCTTGTTCGCATGCGACTGAGCCAGAGTAACGAATCAGCTTTGTCTTCTTCCTCGGGTTGGTCGTCCGAAGCTCCAGCGAATTCGCCGCCACATACGGCAACTGATTACTCGAGTGATACGGACGCCCGCGCGCGCGTTTCCGTAGCAGTAGTGTCAAGGCCGTGCAACCCCGAGTGCAGCGCCGGCGCGGTCAGTTCATCTAATCAAAGCTCAAAGCGAAAGGCTGTTGTTGCTGGTGATGCACATCAGCACGCGCCAACTGCCAGCGAGCTTTTAAGAACCACCCATCCTCAACACCAGACCCTCGATGCACTCTGTGGCCGCTGCTCACCACGGGGACCGCCAAAATCCCTCCTGATCATCGTCTAACAATTCCAGTCTGCTTTTGAGCAACGAAGGCTTCACGCAACCTCGTCGATGAAGAGTCGGCGGCTCTGCCGCTTTCGTTGCGTTAAGCCTCTGGCTTACCGAACCAGGGCCTTTTGTTTGGCTGCGCCTTGGGGAAAGTCGCGAGACAAACTGGCTGCAATGGAGGCGTAGCCTCCGATGAATGATGCGCATTCTCGGTAAGCCAGAGGCTTACCGCAACGAATGCGGCAAAGCCGCGAAAGCGCAAAGAGGTGAAAGCGCGAAGCCGCGGAGGCGCGGAGGCGCGATCGCGCTCTTCAAAAGGGAAAAGTGAAATGGACAAACGAACGAAATCAATCCTCAGTCGCCTGCGATTGTTGTTATCCCTGCTGACACTCACGATGACAACGGCTCAGTTCTCGCTCGCACAACAGACCATCACTTCGGCTGCGCTCAGCGGCCGGGTCGAAGATGCCGCGGCTGCCATCTTACCCGGCGCCACTGTGACCGCAACGAATCTCCAAACTCACTTCACTCAAGCAGCCGCCACTGATCAAAAAGGTGAATTCCGTTTTACTTATCTTCCAGTTGGCACTTACCAACTCAAGATCAGCGCTCAAGGCTTCGAGCAGGCGCAGCGGCAATTCACCCTCGTGCTCGGTCAAGCGCCACACGTCGTTTTGCGTCTTACGGTCGCCGGTGTTGACGAACACGTGAACGTCTCAAGCGGCCTCCCCCTCATCGAAGCACCACGCACACAGTTGGCAACCACCATTCGCCCTCAGGAGATCGATGAGTTGCCATTGAACGGGCGCAACTATCTCGATCTGGCCCTGCTAGTTCCCGGAGTTTCGCGCACCAACACCGGCAGCAACCAGCGCTTCGCTGAAACCTCGGCGGTACCGGGCCAGGGGCTTTCCATCGCCGGCCAGCGCAATCTCAACAACAGCTTCATCGTCGATGGAGTTTCAGCAAACGACGATGCGGCGGATCTAACCGGCACTTATTACAGCCAGGATGTGATCCGCGAGTTTCAGGTAGTGACTTCCGGCGGCATCGCCGAGTTTGGCCGTGCGTCCAGCGGCATCGTAAATATCCTAACGCAATCGGGCACAAACGACTTGAACGGTCGCTTGTACGGGTTCCTTCGCAACCAGCGCTTTGATGCTCGCAACCCCCTCGCGCCTTCGAAGGATCCGCTTACTCAGGCGCAATACGGAGTGACGCTCAGTGGTCCTATCAAGCGTGATCAGACTTTCATCTTTGGAAACTTTGAGCAGACGCGTCGCAACGATGCGAGCGTGATCACCATCTCGCCGGCCGCGGTCGTGACCATTAATAATCGTTTAAGGCAGGTGAGCTATCCCGGCGCGTCGATTGAAACTGGGTTGATTCCATCGGGAGTCGACACGACGAATCTCTTCGCCCGAATCGATCATAGAACTGGCTCGAAGAATTTTTTAACCGCCCGTTACAGTTTCTACGACATCGCCGCCACCAACTCGCGGAACGTTGGCGGGCTAAACGCACTGAGCCGCTCGACTGCGCTGGAGAATACCGATCAGACCTTCCTGATGAGCAACGTCACCACGATTAGCTCTCGCACTTTAAATGAGGCACGGTTTCAGTTCACACGAAGCCGGCTCAAAGCGCCGGTGAACGACATAGTTGGCCCAGCAGTGAACATATCCGGTGTGGCTAACCTCGGCACCGCCACCTTCTCTCCTTTGGCGCGCGATATCGATCTGTTCGAGCTGGTAGACAACATTTCAACGCAACGCGGGAATCATTCGCTCAAAGTCGGGATCGATCTGCTTCACAATCGCGTCCATATTCTCTTTCCCGGCGCCATTCAAGGCGTCTACACATTCAGTTCTCTCGATAACTTTCTCTCGGGGAACTACACTACGTTTCAGCAGGCCTTCGGAGAGCCCGGTCAGGTTCAGACAAATCCAAACATCGGACTCTTTATTCAAGATGAGTGGCGGCCGCGAAGAGATCTAACAATCAATGTGGGCCTCCGTCACGACGCACAATTTCTCCCGGCGCCGATTGAGACAGATGGAAACAATTTCGCGCCACGTTTGGGAGTGGCTTACTCGCCGAATGCAAGAACGGTCATCCGTGGCAGCTTTGGCATCTACTTCGATCGGCTTCCGTTGCGTGCAACCTCGAATGCATTGCAACGCGATGGTTCGAAGTACATCGTGGCTCAGTTCTCTCCGACACAGAACGGCGCCCCAGTTTTTCCGGGAACGCTGGCAGTGCAACCAAACAACCTGGCGACAAAGCCAAACATCACACGCATCGACCCCGACATCACGACCAGTTACAGTGAGCAACTGAGTATTCAATTAGAACGAGAGTTACCAGCCGAAGTGCTGCTGTCGGTCGGATACCTTCATCTGCGCGGACTGCATTTGATCGTCTCGCGAAATGTTAACGTGCCGCGCTTTCCAGCCTCGGCCGGTGTCCCCAACCTTGGTCGTCCGGATCCGAATTTGGGAAACATCGCGCGGTTCGAGAGCTCGGGTGTATCTCGGTATAACGGACTCATCACCTCGCTCAACAAACGCGCCGGGCGCTGGGCCAGCGTGCGCACTTCGTATACATTTTCCAGGGCGATCGACGATACGGGAAATTTCTTCTTCTCGACGCCGCAGAACAACTTTGACTTGCTCGATGAGATGGGTTTGTCTGATAACGATCAGCGTCACCGGCTGGTGCTCAGCGGCACGTTTGAGGCGCCGCGCGATGAAGGTATCGATAGCGCGTTACGCGACTTTCAACTAAGTTACATTTTCACCTACGCGTCGCGGCTGCCGTTCAACATTCTGCTGGGCAGCGATCGCAACTTCGACACGAACAATAACGACCGGCCGCTGGGGGTCGGAAGAAACACGGGACGGGGTTTCGACTTTGCTTCGTTTGATCTGCGTCTGGCACGACGCTTTCAACTCACCGAGCGAACCGCCGTCCAGGTGATCGCGGAAGGATTCAATCTTTTCAATCGAGCGAATCTCGGTGTTCCCAACAATACGTATGGTGGCGGCGCGCTAGCAGCGCCAACATTCGGCCAAGCCACGGTTGCGTTCGATGCGAGACAGTTTCAGTTTGGATTGCGATTTAGTTTTTGAATTGTCGCGACGCTCACCGTAGTGGGTCTCAGTCAGTACCGTAGCGCGGTAGCGTCGGGTCGAGATGCAAATTACAAGTCTCTGGGCCTCGAACGTTCACCCGACGCAATCGCGTTACGGTGCTGACTATCTAACCCACACAGAATATTCAACCAAATGAACCAAATTATTCGACGCACCTTCAGGTTGCTTCTACCGCTCTCGCTCCTTTTTTCCGGGTGTGCATCGCGACTCACAGGCGAACAGGGTGAGGGAAAACGCACCGCGATCACGAATCAGGAACCGGTGCGCATCTCCGCCGAAGGAGCAGATTCGAGCGAGCCGGCCATCGCACTCGCGCCCGACGGCCCGGCTTATGTCGCGTGGGTTGAACATCGTGGGAAAGACGCTGACGTAATGCTGGCACGGGTCGGCGCTGATGGGCGAGCACAAGAGACCATCGTGCGCGTAAATGCGAAGCCAGGCGAAGCAACGGCGTGGCGTGGCGATCCGCCGACCGTGGCCGTCGCAAAGGACGGAACCGTGTACGTCGGTTGGAGCGGGCGTGGCGGTTCAGGCGCGCACGATGTGAACATCTACCTCTCGGCTTCACGAGATGCCGGCAAAAGTTTCGGCCCAGCAGTGAAGGTGAACGATGATGAGAAGCCCGGGGATCATGGAATGCACTCACTTGCGGTCAGTCAGGACGGAAAGGTTTATGTGGCGTGGCTTGATGAGCGAAACGTTGCGAAGCCACACCCGTCGACGATGACCCAGGAAAAGCACACTGAAAGCAATCGCGACGCTTTCATTGCCTCATCACTAGACGGCGGACGGACCTTTTCCGCTAACAGAAAAGTGGCAGGCGATATTTGTCCCTGCTGCAAGACGGGCCTTGTAGTAGCACCTGATGGGCGACTCTATTTAGCCTGGCGGCAAGTACTTCCCGGAGATTTTCGTCACATCGCAGTGGCTTCATCGACCGACCATGCGCAAAGCTTTGCGACGCCGGTGATTGTCAGCGACGATCAATGGGTGTTGAAAGGCTGTCCAGTATCGGGTGCTGCTTTATCAGTGTCGAACGAAGGTAAGCTCAAGGTCCTTTGGTACGCGGGGAGCGAGACTTCTGAACAAGGAGTCTACTGGTCAGACTCAAACGATGGTGGCAAGACGTTCGCGCCGCGCCGATTACTCTCATCCGGTTTCGCTCGCAGCATGCCCGTGCTCGCGTCTCAGGGTGAGAACGGAAGCGTCGCAGTTTGGGAGGCAAGTGCTAAAGGCACATCGGAAGTGCAGATTGGGGTTCCTGAAAATACTTCACTCGGACCGGACGCCCTGCGCTTCGCCGGCGAAGTACCAGCAGCAGCCGCGAATCGTGATCGACTACTCGTGACTTATGTTGTGAAAGAAGATGAGAGGCGTAGCGTTTGGTTGACGAGTACGAGTTCGATTCGATAGTCAGCAGTTCTTTTACGATTAGGGCACTGGGAACCAGAGAATGGCCTTAAGATTGTAGGGGCGTCCCTCCGTGGCCGCCCCTCGTTTCATACAACAACGAGGGGACGCCCCACAATCCTGAGTTCGGTACACTGCCGCTCCGCGGTTCTGCTTGCTTGTTTGCGAAGCAGTGATACTTGTAAGCTGCAACTCAAGAAGCCGCAGATCGGAGAGTTTCCCGGTAAGGAGAAATCAAAGCATTGCGACGACGCGAACTTGACGGCTGCCCCATCACCAACGCGCTACAGATGGTTGGCGACAAGTGGACCCTGCTGGTCGCGCGTGAACTCGCGGCCGGACCGCGCCGAACCATGGAGTTGCTAAACGCCTTACTTCCAATCAGTAGCCGTACGCTGGTGGGCCGTCTGCGCGATATGGAGAAGGACAACTTCATCACTCGCACAAACTTTGGCGGTAATCCTCCACACATCGAATACGAACTGACAGAACGCGGTCGTTTGTTGCTGCCGCTAGCGGATGCTTTTCGGCAACTGGCACAGACGCTTGGATGTGGTGAATGTGAAGAAAGAAAAGAACGCGCTGGAGATTACTGCGGAATCTGCCCGAAGAACCCTACCTACGTTCCCACCAGGGAGCACGAGCCGGTTTCAGAACCGCTTCGCTATCGTCGTCGAAATGACGATTCGATCGTGTTGCTCTGAACGATCAATCCTCGACCGCGCCAAGCCCCACACGATTTGGGATCATGCTGCCGTCAGGCTCGATGATCGCCTGGTGATCCGGAGTGATGTGCTCGCCCTCAATCGTCACTTGTTCACCCGAGGGCATTACTACCGGCAGATGATCGAGGAATCGCTCCGCATCGATTGCCGACATGCAACCCGTTCCTGCTGCAGTCACTGCCTGGCGATAGCTCGAGTCCTGCACGTCGCCGCAGGCAAACACACCCGGCACGTTCGTCGCAGTGGAGTGTCCCGAAGTTTTCAGATATCCGACGTCATCCATGTCGAGCTGGCCCTTGAACAGATCTGTGTTCGGCTTGTGACCAATTGCTACGAAGACGCCGTCGCACGGAAGCGTCCGCTCTGCTGATGTCTTTACATCTCGCAACCGCACACTCGTGACACCATGCTCAGGCGTGCCCAGTATTTCAACGACATCCGTACTCCAAATGAATTCGATCTTCTCGTTCTGCGTCGCCTTGTCTTGCATGATCTTTGACGCTCGCAACTTGTTCCGACGATGGACGACGTAAACTTTAGCCGCGTACCGGGTGAGGAAAGTAGCTTCTTCCATAGCCGTATCGCCGCCGCCGATTACGACAAGTGTCTTATTGCGAAATGCCGGCAACGGGCCATCACAAGTCGCACAAGCAGAAACACCATGGCCGCCGAATCCGTCCGGCACTTTGGCTTCACCAGGAATTCCCAACCACTTTGCAGAAGCGCCGGTTGCGATAATTAGCGTCTCAGTAACAATCGTGTAGTCGGCGGTGTAAAGAGTGAAGGGCCGCTCCTCCAGATCCACCTCTGTAATCCACGCTTCCAAAAACTCAGTTCCAAAGCGCTCTGCCTGTTTGCGAAACTCAAACATCAAATCCGGACCTTGAATGCCTTCGGAGAAGCCCGGATAGTTCTCAACATCGGTCGTGATCATCAACTGACCGCCCGGCGCCGTTTGCCTTTCGGCGTCCGCCGGTGCGTCGATCAACAGCGGCTTCAGACTCGCCCGCGCGGCGTAGATTGCCGCCGTCAATCCGGCTGGTCCTGAACCAATAATAGTTACGTCCCGATGGAGAGTCTCCGTAGCCATCGCTTAATTCATTTCCTTCCTGTTGGGCGCTGCCGGCTGTTGCGAGCTGGTAAAGTGCACGAGAGTATAGCCTTTTCGGTTATGCGTATAGTATAACTACCGTAACTGAAGTAGTCGAACCTGGGGTCTGCGGCACTGTTCCTTTGACCGCGGCATTATACGAGAGGCTGCACATAGTTGAGCGATAGTGTTCCGCGAACGATCGAAACCGTGGCTATCATAGGCGCGGGAACCATGGGACACGGCATCGCGCAAGTCGCTGCCGGGGCCGGCTACAGAGTAGTCCTCCGAGACGTTGACCGCGACACACTCGCGCGCGGTGTACAAGCAATCGAACGCAATTTAGCCAAAGGCATCCAGCTCGGTAAGTTGACTGAAGCGGACCGCGATCGAGTTCTGCAACATATTCGAGGCACTACGCGTCTGGAAGAAGTTTCTACTGCAGACTTGATAATCGAAGCTGTGCCTGAGCGTCTGGAGTTGAAGCAAGAAATTATTCGTGAAGTGGAGGCATTAGCGTCGCGCCCGTTTATATTTGCGACCAATACCTCTTCGCTCTCAATCGCTGAAATCGCAAGGGCCTCAATTCATCCGGATCAAGTAGTGGGAATGCACTTCTTTAATCCGGTGCATCTCATGCGATTGATTGAGATCGTAGTCGGGCCTGAGACGAGCGAAAAGACGAAGGATGCTGTACTCGCAGTCTGCAAGGCGATGAGGAAAGAGCCGATCGTGGTGAAAGATGTACCTGGTTTTGCCTCGAGCCGCTTGGGAGTGGCGTTGGGTCTGGAAGCGATGCGCATGGTCGAACAAGGCGTCGCCAGTGCGAAAGATATCGACACGGCCATGGAACTTGGGTACAACCATCCGGTCGGGCCATTGAAACTCACAGATCTCGTAGGACTCGATGTGCGACTGAGTATCGCCGAATACCTGCATCGCGAACTTTCGTCTGAAACATTTCAACCCCCGGAAATTCTTCGGCGGCTCGTAAGCGAGGGGAAACTCGGAAAGAAAACCGGCGAAGGATTTTACGTTTGGAACGATGACAAAGTGGATGCGCGACGTGCGCATTTTTCCTGAGAGGGTAACCACACGCTTGCTACACGCTATGAGCACTCCTTCCAACTTTGAAGAGAAAAGATTTGCTTTACGTATGGCGCTGCGCTTGCCCATCGTAGTTTCGGGTCGCGCTGAAGATGGCTCCGCGTGGAGTGAACCAACTGAAACCGATGACATCTCAACATCAGGCGCCCTGTTCCACCTCAATCAGAAAGTCAGCCGGGGCGAACGCTTGTATCTGCGCGCTCATCGCCCGGATGGTGGGCCAATTGAAGTCACTGCGGTGGTGATTCGCACGGCTCCGGCGATTTACGGGACTGCGCGTGTCGGAGTGCAGATCGCGGAACCTACCGAGAACTGGCTGCGGCTGTTCGTGTCATGGGTCGCGGACGAGCAACCCACGAATGGCCCGGAAGACTCTGAGGCGGAGAGCTAGGAAGTTCCTGGTTTCGAGTTTCTAGTTTCTAGTCTCTGGTTTTCGAGTTCAAATTTCGAGTTCAAATTTCGAGTTTTTCCAGCCTTGATCGTTCTGCTTTATTAACTCGCTTCTGAGATTTGAGATCTCAAATTTTAGATCTCATCCAGTTTGGGACCTCTACCAACCCACTCCCGCTTCGTGCTTACTTCCGGCTCACTTCCTGCGCACTCTTGAGATCTGAAATCTCAGATTTGAGATCTCAGTGAGTTTGACGATTCCCCAACCAGCCAGTACGATTCCTTTCCAAAATCAAAAACAATTCGGAGTAAACGATGCCGCAATCTTACGAGACACTTCTGTTTGAACAGCGCGATCGCGTTGGAATCATCACCATCAATCGCCCGGATAAAAGGAACGCGCTCAACATCAAGACACGCGAAGAAGGCGCGGCCCTGCTCGATGAGCTGCGCAACGATGAATCAGTAGGCGTAGTCGTAATCACAGGCGCCGGAGACAAAGCTTTCATCGCCGGCGCAGATATCGCTGAGTTTGCAGGCCGCACGGCATCGATGCAGCGTGATGTGATGACCGGTCCCTCGCTGTTCACTGCGCTCGATACTTTTCCCAAGCCGATCATCGCTATGATTAATGGCTATTGTCTCGGCGGTGGTTGTGAACTGGCACTCGCGTGCGACATCCGCATCGCAAGTGAAAGCGCGTCGTTTGGCCAGCCTGAAATCAACCTGGGTATCATTCCGGGCGGCGGCGGCACGCAGCGTTTGACGCGCCTGGTCGGTGAAGGAAAGGCGATGGAGTTGATTCTCACTGGCGAGATCATCGACGCGCGAACCGCGTTTTCCATTGGTCTGGTAAATCATGTAGTGCCTGCGGATCAACTCCAATCAAAGACGCTGGAGATTGCTAATCGCATTTCCGAGAAGGGCCCAATCTCAGTGCGCTTGGCCAAAGAAGCCGTGAAGCTGGCGTCTCGTTCCAACCTCGATGAGGGGCTGCGCCGCGAAGTGGATCTATTCGCGCTCTGCTTCTCGACTGAGGATAAGGACGAAGGCGTGCAGGCGTTTTTGGAGAAGAGGAAGCCGGCGTTTAAGGGAAAATGAAAAGTGCGGTGTGGAAAAGTTTCTTTCGAGTTTCTAGTTTTGAGTTTTTGAGATCTGAGATCTCAGATCTGAGATTGGCTTGAGAGTCCTTGCTACCATCCTTGGAATCATTCTCGCCGTCGTCGGCGGCGTAATCGCGTACCGCGCGCTCTTCCTCGAACCGAGCGCCGCCGTGGTGATTACGAGCACGGACATTCGCGAAGTCCCCAACTACACTAAAGTCATCGGTGGCAGTGCGCTATTTATTGGCGGTGCCTCACTCGCTATCTACGCTGCAACTCGCCGCTCGAAGTAGTCAGCATGGCTTTGCGAGAACAACAATTGGTTTCTACGTCCGGACTGGGTGAGATCTGAGATTGGAGATTTCAGATCTCAAGAGCAGTATCAGGCGGACCTTCGCGTTCAAAGCGGAGTGAAACATAATGAATCCTCCTAAAGGGAAATTGAAACTTTGAACTTTGAACTTTGAACTTTGAACTTTGAACTTTGAACTTTGTACTAGAAATTGGTAGTTGCGCTTTGAAGTTTCCACGACGAGTTTCACCGCCGAATGTTCAAAGCACAACGATCAAAGCTCTAAGTACAAATTCACGGCACAAACACCAAACGCGGCGACAGCCAATTTCCTCTTTTCCTTCCCCTTAGTTAATATCGCTTCATTCAAACGTCAGAAAGGTTGCGCGCGACATGTTCAGAAAACTGTTAGCTACTTCTGCCTCATGGGCCCCAATACCATTGCGACTGGTCATGGCTGCTGTTTTCATTGCCCACGGCGCACAAAAAGTTTTGGGAAGTTGGGGTGGTCCGGGCTTCAAGGCTTTTATTGCCGGGCAAACGCCGTTTCCTTTCATGCGTCCGGCGTGGCTGTGGCTGGGTGTCGCGGCACTTGCGGAGTTGGTCGGTGCGATTCTTTTGTTGCTTGGATTTTTAACACGCGTAGCAGCATTTCTGCTGGCGTGCACAATGCTTACGGCAGTTGTCGGAGTTCATTGGGGAAAGTTTTTTGCCAACCAGGGCGGCTATGAATATGCGCTTGCTCTTTTTGCAATTTCGCTCTCGCTCCTGATTTCAGGCGGTGGCGCACTTTCAATCGACGGCGCGTTGGCAGGCCAGGGTGGTCGCAGAAAATTCGCAAAATAGCTTCGTCGCATAGTTCTGACTGGACCGCTGGGATCTGGTCTTGAATGTCCGAGGCTCGCTCGCCTTTTCGGATCACATCCTTCTTCATGAAACGCTCGCCACTCCTAGTCATCTTCATCACCGTCTTCATTGACCTCGTGGGCTTCGGCATCGTGATCCCTGTCCTTCCTTACTACACCGAGGGGACGATTTTTAACGCCACGCCCCGGACCGTCGGATTGCTGTTCGCCTCTTATTCGGTCATGCAGTTGATCTTCTCTCCGATTCTCGGTCGGCTCTCAGACAAACATGGCCGCCGTCCGGTGCTGCTGCTTTCACTCATTGGCACCGGCATCGGCTTTCTCATCCTCGGTTTTGCAACCACGCTTTGGATGCTCTTTCTGGGGCGGATTCTTGACGGCATCACTGGCGGGAATATTTCGACGGCGCAGGCTTACATTGCTGATGTAACGACCAAGGATGATCGCGCAAAAGGAATGGGCCTGTTGGGTGCCGCGTTTGGTTTGGGCTTCATTTTCGGCCCGGCGATCGGCGGAATTCTAAGCCGCTGGGGCATTCATGTTCCCTTTTTCTTCGCTGCTGGGTTGTGTTTCGCAAATACCATTTTGCTTTACTTCACGCTCGAAGAAACGGTGACTGCCGATCATCCGGCACGGAATTCAGCGGCCCGCGGCAGAGGCTGGTCGGAAGTGTTCAGATCATTGACGCGGCCCCGGCTTGGATTTGTACTTACGATCTCATTCCTCTTCGTAGTTGCGTTCTCGATCATGACCACGTCGTTTTCGCTCTACACCATGTTTCGGTTCGGCTACGACGCGCAACACAACGGCTGGCTGTTCGCGTACGTAGGATTGATAGCCGTGATCATCCAAGGTGGGTTGATCGGAAAACTCGTGAAACGATTTGGCGAAATGCCGCTAATCGTTGCCGGCGCACTCTGCTTTGCGATTAGCCTTTTTGCTGTTCCGTTTGTGGGGCCGTACTCGGGCGGTCTGCTGGGGTTGCTTATCGGTGGTGGGGTGTTCTCATTGGGGAACTCGTTAGCGACGCCGGCGTTGAATAGTTTGGCTTCGAAAAGTGCCGGACCGGCCGAACAGGGAACCGTGCTTGGGGTAACGCAATCCGTCTCGAGTTTTGCGCGCGCCGTGGGCCCAACGCTGGCGGCACTGCTCATTCACAGTTCAATTGCTCATCGAGCAGTCGATGGCACACCGCACTTTATGAGTGATGAGTCGCTACGGCTAACCTTCTGGACGGCTTCGGTGATCATGTTCCTGGCGCTGCTGCTGGCGGTATATTTCATGACGCAATATGGAAAGATGGAAACAGCAAACAGCGAACAGCAAACAGCCAGCACGTAGTGAACCTAAAGCAAGAATCAGCCGCGGATGAACGCGGATAACGCAGATCTGAAAACGCATGGAACAAAATGCTTGGGCGGTAGAGCATCGGCTCGAGTGGCTAGGTCATCGCTCGGGCGGAGATCATTGTTTGGGCGCGCAAGATTAGTATGAGCCTTGAGACTTTTTGTTTTCTCAGATCCGCGTCATCTGCGTTCATCCGCGGCTGATGCTGCTGTTTGCTGTTTGCTGTCTGCTGTCTGCTGTTCGCTTCTACTCAGTTAACAAATGCGGCGAGAACTCCATCAGGCTTGATGAGGTCTTTGAGAGATGCATACGGAACCAGCACGTTTTGCGGTCCGGCCACATATGGACCAACCTGATAAGCATCGAATGTGAATGCCAGTCCTTTTCGCGTAATCGTCCAATTCTGAAAGTTCTTCTCCTTTGGCCCCGCGCCTTCGTTAATGCTGTCGTCCGGTAACACCGAATCCGCTGCCTTCGACTGCGCCTTGAGATCCTTGATCGCAAAAGCCGAGATGACCTGCAGATACTTCGCACCAGGTTTGAACAGATCAGCCAACTTCAAAATCTTTCCATTGCGCGCGTCAAAGTTGATCACCTGCGAGTAAGAGTTCGGATGCGCCGCTCCTTGATAGTATCCGCCGATACTGAACTGAACACTCACCAGATCGTCTTTGGCAAACGCGATTGTGTAGCCAATACCGAGATCGCTGCCGGTCTCTGAACTCTCGCCCGTCGCGGACGCTTCAGCGACTCGCTGTGCTATGTCTTTCTTGAACTCGGCAATTTTTCTGTTCACCAGGGTCCGCGCGTCTTGATTGAACTTCTCAAAACGACCATCCGTGGCGCCGCTGATTTGTGGATACTCGACATCGATTTCATAGTTCAGCTTCTTGTTCGTTTCTTTGATCGACTTACCGACGATCTCGGTCGCGCCACTAAACTCAATTGGTTCTTCGTGCAATGAGAAGGCAGTCTGCTTGGCGTCGTTCGGCTTTGACCAGTTACCTATCAGGTTCACGGCTCCATCATCTCCGGTCTTCCATAGGCCTTTGAATACACCCGTTGACTTGCCGCTCGCATCGAACTCTTCCAACAAGAAATTGCCGTCTTTATCGACCGCACCTTTCAGATCAATCCGCGTTCCGATTTTCTGGTAGAAGTAACTTCCCGTAAGCGTATCGCCGGCGCGCATGAGTTTCATCTGCAAGCCGAGTGCACTGCCAATCGAGCCCTTGAAGTATTTCGTCTGCGTAACCGGGGGCGCCTCGCCACCGACGGGATGATTCGCCTGCGGCTCAGCAGTGGGACTGGCCGTCGCACTCGCAATTGGGGCAGACGTCTTCTTGCACGACACACAGAGCATGAGTGCGACTGCTCCCAGAACGATTAGAGTCTTAGCTGGATAATTCATCTTTGCTGAATCGAAGGCCGGACCCTCAAATCTGAGATCTCAGATCTGAGGATCTCAAGAACACTGGGATTCCGGAGCGTCTCAACCTTGGGACTTGAGACCTGAGACTTGAGACTCATCCTGTTCCCTAACGCACCGCAGTACTTCTTCACGAACTTCTTCGAATGTTGTCTCCGAAAGATTCCCGCCCGTGAATATCGGATTGTTGGTTACTTCCGCGAGCGCGAACGGTGGCAGTGGAAATTCTTTCATCTCCTCATCCGAAGCAAATCCCACTTCCGCCATCACCAGCCCAAACAAGCCACCCAGAAACATATCCACCGAACATCGGCGTCCACCAAATTCGAAGTGATAACGGTTCTTGCGAATCTCGTTGGCCTCAAACATCGCGAACGTCTCGGCCTCCTGGGCGTTGAGGTAGATGTTAGTGATTACCGTGTGTGAAAGATCCTTTGGATCAGGTGCGTACTTCTGCGTGAACTTCACTGTCCACTTATTACTTCGCGGTTCACGAACCTTTCTGAGGCGTAGGCGCGTGCCAGTAATGTAGTTGTCGGTGATCTGAACGTGCGCATCTGCGCGCGACATTCCTTCAGGCAGATCCCGAAGCAGAAATCTTCGCTCGCGCTCGATGCACGCATACTTGCTCTCAGCCGGGCAGATCGTGTTTTCGTCGGTAAGTTTTGCAACGCCCATTGTCGTTAGTGTACTGACTGGGGAGACACAGACAAAGTCGATTTGATCAATCAGCTCTTCCTTGGGAGCGCGGGCGGCCTCGCCCGCTGACCACTAAATGCTGCGTTGTCGTGAGTTGAATGATCCCCTTCAAGTGTTTTGTAACGCCACTTGCGGACGAGGCCGTTCCGCGCTCCCAGTGAACGAAGCTCTTTTCAGTGAAAAGTTTGTGACGGCAGTTCTCAGCGGATCTACGCGCGGCGGATAAACCTGGCGGCGGCCCATCCAACTAAGACCAAAACCGAAAGGATGAGCCAGTTGTAACGGTCGCCATACGTGGTCGAGGGAAAGTGGTTGCTGATCATCAGGAAGACAACCGGCACGGCCATGAATGTGTTCTGCTTCGATCGCAGTTTCGCCTGGGCCGACAACCTATCATCGGGCTTTCCGCCTGCGTTGATCGCGGCGATCATCTTCTTTTGAGCCGGCAGAATATGCATCCACACGTTAGCGACCATGATCGTTCCGAACAGAGCACCAATGTGAATGAAAGCCGCTCGGCCACTTAACACGCGCGTCAATCCGTAAGCAACTGCTACCACCAGGAAATAAGCGGCAACGGCGAATAACTTTTCGTTGCGACCCAGCGGCGAAAGCATCATCAAGTCGTAGACCACGCCGGCAAGCACGATTATTGCCAGCCCCAACACGATTGCGAATCCTTCATAGTGAGCGGAAAGGAAAGCCGGAAGGTCGAAGGTGCTCTTGAGGTTTGCTCCCCAGAAATTGTTGAGGCATTCAATAAACTTGTCGCGCACATCCGCGTCAACCAGAGCCGATCCGCCGCCGATGTAGAACATCACCAACAGCAAAGCCATCCCGCTCAACCACGTCGTCCCCGCTTCCCAACGAAACCAGTGCAGCGTCCGTGAAACGAGGTCCGGGACCTTACGTTTCTCGACTACGTAGAAGCCGCCGCTGTGGACCATCCAAATCTGCGCGGGCATGCCTGTATTCGCCGACGCCTTCTCTTCTTCAGTCAAACGCGCATCGAGCCAGGTGAAATAGTAAGTCGTACCGACCCACATGATTCCTGCGAACACGTGAACCCAACGCAGAATCAAATTGAGCCACTCACTAAGGGTGGGATCGATTGTCATAATCTTGGAAAGACGGCGCGATTATCAAACGCCGCGGTAGGTCGAATAGCCGAATGGATTGATCAGCAGCGGCACGTGGTAATGCTCCGGCTCTTCCCCGATCTTGAAAACGACGGTGACTTGCGGATAAAAGCCCTCCACCTCGAGCCGAGAAAAATAACTTTCGGTGTCGAACACGAGGCGATAGGTACCGCGCTCGAGGTGGGTCTCGACGAGGAAAAACGGTTTCACTCGTCCGTCGTCATCCGTCCAGGCTTCAGCCAAAAACGACCAGCTCTCGTCCGGGTTTTGTTGCTCGAGATTTACCTGGACTCCATCTGCTGGCCGTCCGCGCGCTGTGTCCAGAATGTGCGTTGAAATGGTGCTCATAGGTTTAGTAGTTTGTTGAATCTCAGGTCTGTGATTTTAGCCTGCTCGGCAGCGGCAATGCGTAACTCTCGTTCCGAAGTGTTGCTGAGACGCTCGCGCAGCAGCGCCAGCATCTCGTCTGAAGTTTTACCAGTAGCACATACGATGAAGATAAAGCCAAACTTTTCTTCATATTCCCGATTCAGTCTGGCTAGTTCTGCCGTCGTTTCGGCGGCGGCATCACGAGTTCCGGACTGTTCCTGCTCAGACCATGCCTGGGCTTCTTTCGCCGTGGTCGCAGCCGCTTTCTGCTCGCCAATCTTCGGATGGCTGTGAAAGGCCTCGAGCCAATGCTGCTCTGACAACGAAGACCAAATCTCCTCTGAAGTCTGTTTCAAACTCTCTACAGTTTGAAACGGTCGCTGCTCGATCATCGTCGCGGCCCATGCGGTTGAGCCACAGCATTTCAGGAACTCGCCGCGAGCAGCTTCAGCCGGCAAGGTATTAAGGCGATCAAGTTCGGGCGTCGCCATCCTCGCCCTCCGCCTGATCCATCTTGCCAAAGACCCGCAACCGGCTCACGCCGCCATCCGGAAAAATATTGAAGCGCAGGTGCGATACAGTCCCGGCGTCTCTTAACTCATCTTCAAAGTGATGGCGTGTATGCGCTTGGAGTTTGGTTCGCTCCAATATCGGTTTCCAGTCGGCAGACTCCAAAGATCCGAAGCGCCCCTCGAGCGAACAACTTTCCGGAAAATTCCCTTTGAAGTAAGACGTATCAACTTCAAGCCGCTGCACGCATCCGGGTGCGGCGAGCTGAATCACGACCCAATCGTGTCCTGGTCCACGCCGTCGCTTCGTTTCCCAGCCGTCGCTCATGTTGGCAGCACGCCCCGGCATGATCAGATTATGACGGTGACCGAAAAACATGTCGCTGCAGGAAAGCACCAATCCCCCATTCTCCACTGCCGCGAGATCGATCTCACTGCCTCGGTTGCGGAGGCGGCGCCAGTCAGGAACAACTTCGCCAAAAACTCGCAGACGCGCCACCCCGCCGTCCGGATAGATCCTCAGACGAAGATGAGTGAAACGATTGCCGCTCTGAATCTTGAAGGGATTCTGTGAATCGCCTTGCAAAGCTGAGCGGGGCAGAATCTCCTTCCACTCGACATTATTCCCGGTCAATTCCTCGACAGTTGGTTGGCCATCCACAGTGCACGCCTCAAGCGAGCATTCTTCAGGATAGTTGCCGCGAAAGAAGCTGGTGTCGACCACTACGCCACGCACGATTCCGGAAAGGCCAAGCCGCACGATGCACCAATCGTGACCCGGCGTCCGCTTACGACGAGTTTCCCAGCCGTCCATCCATTTGCCGAGGTCGGTGTATTTGCCTTCGATGAAGATGGGCGCGGTTGCTTTCAGCAGGTTTTCCTTCGGCGCAAAAAACTCGTCGTTAGCAGCCAGCACTGCGCCGCCAAGTTTCTCGGCCGCGAGATCGATTAGCTCAGTGAATTCCATTTCTATTAATAGGTCAGTGCTCCGACAGCGATAGCGTGGAGCCCAATCAGAACCGCGGAGCGGCAGCGACCGGGTTCGCCGCCAGCAGATTCAACATCTGTATGAAAGGCTTTCTGCACTTTACGAATTAATCTTGGCTGGAGGCGACCCGGTCGCTACGCTCTGCGGTTCTGATTGGGCCCCACCCGCAACGCGAGGTGGTACTGACTTCATCCCCTTAACAGCAACTCTCCGGCCGGTTCAATTTTAAACTGGCCCTCATCATATATCTTCTGTCCGCGAAGAAAAGTTTTCTGCACTACTCCCGCGAGCGTCCGACCGGCATACGGCGTCAACTTGTGACGATGATGATTTATCTCAGCGGTGACTTCGAATTCTTCATCCGGTTTCCAGATAACAATGTCGGCATCGAAACCAATCTCAATTCTCCCCTTACGTTCAGCGAGGTTAACCAAACGTGCCGGAGCGGTGCACAACCATTCTGTAATTTCGGTGAGCGTGTGTCCCCGCCTGCGGCCTTCAGTCCACATGATCGGCAGGCGAAACTGTAAAGAGGCGATCCCACCCCACGCCGCGAGAAAGTCACCACTCTCTTTCAACTTCATCTCAGGTGGACATGGCGAATGGTCCGAAACCACGAAATCAATGGTGCCGTCGTTAAGCGCTTGCCAAAGTTGTTCGCGATTCTCGTGCTCGCGAATCGGAGGGCAACACTTAAACTCAGTGGCGCCGTTCGGAATATGCTCCGCTGCAAACGTTAGGTAGTGGGGACAAGTTTCGGCAGTGATCTGCAGGCCTTCGC
>JANNON010000032.1:0-3507 GCA_031399105.1 Blastocatellia bacterium
TGCTGGCACACCTTGCTTCAAAAGAAGGCATCGTTGCCGTCGAACATATCGCCAAGCAGAAGAACGTGCGTCCAATCAATTTGCGACTTGTCCCGAACTGCACCTATTGCGATCCGGAAGTTGCCTCAGTTGGTCTAACCGAAGCGAAAGCAAAAGAGATGGGCTATGACGTGAAGGTTGGCAAGTTTCCCTTCTCGGCCTCCGGCAAGGCGCGCATCATCGGTGAAGAAGAGGGCTTCGTAAAGATTATCGGCGAGAAGAAGTATGACGAGATTCTCGGCGTCCACATAATCGGCCCGCATGCGACTGAATTGATCGCCGAAGCGTGTGTTGCCATGCAGCTCGAATCCACAGCCGAAGAGTTAGGCCGCACGATGCATGCTCATCCGACGATTTCCGAAACGGTCATGGAAGCCGCGGAAGGCGTTCATGGGTTAGCAGTTCACATCTGACTCCCGCGGATGGGGAAATTATCCCCCGGAGCACAGCAGCGTGCCGTCGCTGGCCGCGGAAAGGTCAGCGTCGCCGGCGCAATAGCGCAACAGAACATCAAATGAACATCAGCACAAAATATGCACCGCTGCAGCCGGCAGAAGGAACACCGCTGAGCTGCGCCAGTGAAAACTCGCTGGAGCCAGTCCAGCTGCTCGAGTTGTATCGTTACTTGCAGTTGACACGTTTGGTTGAAGAGCGACTGGTGAATCTCTATCGCCAGACCAAAGTGGTGGGCGGCGTTTTTCGTTCGCTGGGCCAGGAAGCGACCGCTGTCGGCACCGCCTACGCTTTACGGCCGGATGATTTCATAACGCCCTTGATACGCGATCTCGGCGCCGTGCTGGTCAAGGGAATCAAACCTCGCGATATCTTCGCTCAGTACATGGCGAAAGCGGGCGGGCCGTCGGGAGGACGCGACTTGAACATTCACTTCGGAGATATGAAGAAGGGCTTCATCGGCCCAATCTCACATCTTGGTGACATGATTCCCGTGATGACGGGAATCCTGCTGGGCGCGCGGATGCAGCAGAAAGACATTGTCGGCATCGCTTACATTGGCGACGGCGGAATGAGCACGGGCGCTTTTCATGAAGGACTTAATTTTGCCGCCGTGCAGAAATTGCCGCTGATTGTCGTCGCCGAGTACAACCACTACGCTTACTCGACGCCCACCTCCCTGCAAACCGCAGTTCGTGATTTAGCGGAAAAGGCCGCTGGTTACGGAATCGCTTCGCACATTGTTGACGGCAACGACGTGATTGCTTGTTATGAAGTAACAAAAGCCGCGGCAGAGCATGCGCGAGGTGGTGCGGGCGCGGTGTTGATCGAAGCGAAGACGTACCGTCGCAAGGGACACGCGGAGCATGACGATCAGCGTTATGTGCCGCAAGGTGAAATCGAGTGGTGGGAGAAGCATAACGATCCAGTGGATCGCTTTGAAAAATATTTGCTCGACTGCCAGATCGCGACGAAGGAGAAGCTTGACGAGATCAAGGCAGACGTGACCCGCGAGATCGCAGAAGATTGCGCGTGGGCCGAGAGTTCGCCGATGCCCGATCCGGAGCAGGCAGCTTTCGGTGTTTACGATAACGCGGTCGTGCCGCCGGCCTTTCGGCCCCCAGTTTTGGAGAACTAGCTGAACACGAACCAGGAAGGAATTAACAAATGGGAAACAACGAAGGACAAGGAAGCAGCCAGGCTTTAGACGATCGCGGGACCACGCTGACCGAGGGCCGCGCGATTTTGAAACGATTGCGCGACGAGGGATTTGAGGGCAGCGATGAGAAGCTGGCGCTCGCGCTGGGACGGCCGGTTGAGGATGTGACTGGTTGGACCGGCGGCGCAGACCAGATCGATGATGATGTCATCATGAAAGCGCGTGGGATTGCGAAAGAGCGGGGGATAGAAGTCGAATAAGAAAGAGAAGTCCTTTGAGAAGTCCGTGGTCAGTAGTCAGTAGTCAGTTGTCCGTTGTTCTTCTTCGGTCCGTTGAATGGCTTCTCGGATCAGATCATTCATCGTGCGGTAAAAGAACAACTGACAACGGACCACTGCAACTGACAACGAACCACTGACAACGGACAACGAACCACTGACAACGGACAAGCAATATTCAATCGAACCAAGAAGAAAACATTCGGGACTGAGATCATGTCAACAGCCGTCAAGAAAGAGCACAAATCGAATCGTCCCGAGCGCGGTGGCGTAGTTACCTTTGTTGAAGCTATCCGTCAGGGCATCTGGGAAGAGATGGAGCGCGACCCGACGGTGTTTGTAATTGGTGAGGATGTCGGCGCATACGGCGGCGCGTTCAAAGTAACCGACGGGCTGATTGATGAGTTTGGAAGCGGACGAGTGGTTGATACGCCGATTTCGGAAGGCGCGATCGTTGGTGCGGCGTGCGGAGCCGCCTTGATGGGGATGCGACCGGTCGCGGAGTTTCAGTTCATCGACTTCATTTCCGCTGGCTTCGATCTGCTGACCAACTATGCCGCGAAGTGTCGTTATCGTTGGGGCGCCGGGCTGCCTACCGTATTCCGTGGTCCATGTGGTTCCGGATTGCGCACCGGGCCTTTTCACTCACTGAATCCCGAAGCCTTTTTTCTCAATACCGCTGGGTTGAAGATGGTTGAGCCTTCGACGGCGTACGACGCCAAGGGCTTGATCAAGGCTGCTATTCGCGATCCGGATCCCGTGCTGTTCTTTGAACATAAGAAGTTGTACCGGTTGCCGCGGTTGCGAGAAGAGATCCCGTCGGATGATTACATTGTAGAAATTGGAAAGGCACGAATTGCACGCGAGGGCCGGGATCTTACGATTATCACTTTTGGAGCGATGGTGCTTACCGCGCTCGATGCTGCCGAGGAGTTGGAAAAGGAAGGGCTCGACGTTGAAGTAATCGATCTGCGCACGCTGGCTCCGTTTGATAAGCAGGCGATTCTGCAGAGCGTGAAGAAGACGAGTAAGGTGATGGTGCTGCACGAAGCGTCGCGCACTGGAGGTATTGGCGGCGAGCTTGCCGCGATTATCGGTGAAGAGGCGTTTGAGTGGTTGGACGCTCCCGTACTTCGCGTAGCTTCCATTGACACTCCCGTCCCTTATTCACCTCCATTGGAGGATTATTACTTGCCGCAAACGAAAGATGTTCTGGAAGCAGTTCGTAAGCTGGCGGCCTATTGATAAGGAGTGCAAGATGCCAAAGTATCTGATTGAACGAGAAATTCCGGGAGCGGGGAATTTGTCCACGGCGGAGTTGCAGGCTGTATCGCAAACCTCTTGCAACGTTCTCAAGAACATGGGGCCGCAGATTCAGTGGGTCCAAAGCTACGTGACCGGCGATAAGGTCTATTGCGTCTACATCTCGCCGGACGAAGAGATGATTCGCGAGCACGCGCGCCAGGGCGGCTTTCCGGCAAACCGCATTTCGGAGATCAAGACGATGATCGATCCGACGACGGCGGAGTAAGTCCATCCAAAGTCCAAAGTCCAAAGTCCAAAGTCCAAAGTCAAAGA
>JANNON010000389.1:0-3905 GCA_031399105.1 Blastocatellia bacterium
TGGAGATATTTCTTCAGCTCTTCGCCGCTCGCTCCCGGCCCTCCGTTGGTGACAAAGTAGGCAACCAGGCGACGGTCACCGGTAGAAGCTTCCCTTGCCAGAACCAGAGACTTCGACACCGCTGGGTGCTCAGATAGCACAGTTTCGATCTCGCCGGGTTCGATCCTGAACCCGCTGATCTTGATTTGATCATCGACGCGGCCGAGAAATCGGAGGACTCCCCGATCCAGATAGCGAGCAACGTCACCGGTTCGGTAGAGCCGGCCTCCAGGAAGAGGGCCGTACGGATCGGGTATAAAGCGCTCGGCCGTAAGGCCGGGCCGGTTGTGATAACCGCGTCCCAACCCATCTCCGCCGATGAATAGCTCGCCGCGCTCACCAACTCCGGCCGGCTGCATCGCATTGATAACGTAAAGGCGCGTGTTGGAAACTGGGCGCCCAATCGGCACTGAAGTCGCCGGCCGCTCCCGCTCAACCTGATAACAGCACGCCATTACAGTCGACTCTGTCGGCCCATAGCAGTTCACGATTAGGCAGTCGTCGATCTGCTCCAGCGCCTTTTTGAGATGGACCGGAGATAGAGTTTCACCACCAGTGAGCAGTTGTCTGACTGCGCCGATGCCTGTGGCATTGGTATCGACAAACTGGTGGAACAATCCGGTGGTGAGAAATAACGTGGTGACCTGAGTTCGGTTAATAAACTCTCCCAATTCACTCAGCGAAGGCATGTAGGGCGGAAACACCATCAAGCGGGCGCCGTTAAGCAGGCATCCCCAAATCTCAAACGTCGAGGCGTCGAAAGAGACTGGAGCAAACTGCATGAAAATTTCGTCTGAACTTAAGTCGGCATAGTTTGCGCCTCTTACCAGCCGCATCACGTTTCGATGGGTAATGCCGACACCTTTTGGCGTGCCGGTTGATCCGGAGGTGTACATCAGGTAGGCGAGATTGTCAGGTACGACATTCGTGGGCAGAGCCGGCGCAAATGCCGTCTCGATGTCAACGTCTTCAGCGTAGATCAGTGTCAGATCATTTTCCGGCATTGCCGCAGCGATCTGTCTCGTCGTCACCAGCACCTTCACGCCCGAGTCTTCCAGAATGAACTGGATGCGCTTCGGTGGATCGGTCAAGTTGATCGGCACATAGACTCCGCCTGCCCTGGCTACCCCCAGCAACGACACGATCAATTCCGCCGACCGCTCCAACATCACTCCTACAAACACTTCCGCGCCTACACCTGCACGGCGCAGTCGTTGCGCAAAATGATGAACTCGCTGGTTCAACCCTCGATAGGTAAGTTGCTCGTCTTCAAATTCGACTGCTATCGCGTCAGGCCGTTGCTCGGCTTCCTGCTCGAAGATCTGATGGATACACCTGTCAGGCAAAGCCACGGCGGTGTCGTTCCACTCCTCGACCACCTGGCGATACTCTGCTTCGTCCAGCAGTGAGAGCGTCGACAACTCTGCATTTGGCTCGGCTAGTACCTTTTCCATCAACCGCTGAAAGCGATCGACCATTCGCGCGATGAAAGCAGGCTCGAACAGATCCCGACTGTAGGTGAAAGAGCCGGTGAGGCCGCCCGGTCCATCTGAAAGATAGACTTCCAGATCGAATTTCGTTTTCGGGCTCGCGGGGCTTCCAGCCGGGGCACTCACTCCTTCCATTTGCAGTGTGGGCTGTTTCGCGTTCTGAAGGGCGAACACAGCCTGGAAGATCGGATTGCGACCCATAGCTCGCTCAGGCTGTATCTCTTCGACCAGTTTTTCAAACGGCACTTCCTGATGGGCATAGGCCCCTAACGCCGCCTCTCTCACTTGCGTAAGCAATTCTCTAAAGCTCGGGCCTTCGTCGTAGTTGGTCCGGAGCGCAACCATATTGACGAAGAATCCGATTAGCGGCTCAAGCTCGGCTCGGCTGCGACCGGCTATGGGTGTGCCGACCAGAATGTCTTTCTGATCTGTGTAACGTCGCAGCAGGGCGTGAAATCCGGCCATCAGCGTCATGAATAGGGTCGATCTCTCACGGCGACTGAACTCGCGCAACGAGCGAGATAAATCCCGAGAGAAGACTACTGGATAATGTGCCGCCTGACCCCGGTGACTCGTAACCGGCGCGTGGTCCGTCTGAAGTTCCAGCAACGTAGGGGCGCCGTCCAACTGCCGCTTCCAATAGCTCAACTGTGCTTCAAGCACTTCTCCCTGCAACCAGTTGCGCTGCCAGTGCGCGTAGTCGGCATACTGGAGTTCAAGTTCCGGTAGAAGCGAAGCTGCTCCATTAGAGAAATTCTGATAGAGAGTTTCCATCTCGTGCAGCAGGACTTCCATGGACCAGCCATCGCTCACGATGTGGTGCATGTTGGTCAGCAGCAGATACCGCTCACTGCTGAAGCGAACCAACGTGACGCGCAGCAGTGGTCCCGTCTCCAGATTGAATGGTCTTAACGCGTCCTCGTGCCTTAACCGTGTAGCTTCAATCTCTTGCTCCTCATAAGGCAGGGACCTCAGGTCAACATGAGAAAGGTTCACTGAGTCGGGAGATCCGATCAGCGGCTGCGGCGAACCTTCCGCAATTGCGAAGGTGGTGCGTAATACTTCGTGACGCCGAATCACCTCTGCCAACGACTGTTCAAGAGCAATCAGATTGAGGTGGGCACTGATATGCATCGCCAACGTGAGGTTGTAAGCGTTGCTATCCGGCAGCAACTGGTCCAGAAACCACAGGCGTTCCTGCGCGTGGGACACAGTCAGGGGTTCGTTCGCCGGCCGGGAAACGAGCGGCTGCGACTGCAAAGCGGGATTCGATTGCATCAATTGCTCGATGCGTGCCGCCAACTCCGCAATTGTGGGCGACTCGAAGAGGACACGGACCGGCATTTCTACGTGGAAGGTATCGCGAATCCGAGACGTGATACGCGTAGCCAACAGCGAATGGCCACCTAACCAGAAAAAGTTGTCATCCCGTGAAACCCGTTCAAGGTCCAATACCTGCTGCCAGGTGGCGGCCAGTAATTCTTCAACTAAGGTCTGCGGAGGCGAGAACTCTGAACTCTCAAGCGAGTGCTCCCCGGCTGATTCTGGTAACGCCGCCCGGTTGATCTTTCCGCTCGGCGTCAACGGGAGTTCGTCCAATATCATCCAGTCCGATGGCGCCATATAAGCCGGCAAGCGCTCTTTCAACCAGGTCTTGAGGTCATTGATGTTTGGCGCTACTCCTTCGGTTCCGACTACATAGGCGACCAAACGTTTTTGGCGGTCTCTATCTTCATGGGCCACCACTACCGCGTGCAGGACCTCAGGATGCTTTCTCAGCGTTGCTTCAATTTCGCCCAACTCGATGCGAAAGCCCCGCACCTTCACCTGGGTGTCGATGCGTCCTAAAAACTCGATCGTGCCGTCGGGAAGATAGCGGGCCAGATCGCCCGTGCAATAAAGACGCCCAGCCGCAGTGTCGCCAAACGAATTTGGCACGAATTTTTCAGCGGTCAAATCCGGCCGGTTAAGGTATCCCCGCGAGACATTCGCGCCGCCGATAAACAACTCTCCCGGCACTCCGATGGGCGTAGGCTGCAGACCACGATCCAGAATGTAGATTTGTGCGTTGGCGATCGGTCGTCCGATCGGCGCAAGAGTGGGCCATGCACCTGGCGACCCGCTCAATTCATGCTGCGTTACAACGTGAGTTTCGGTTGGTCCGTATTGATTGTAGAGACCGCATCGCAGGCGTTCGCACAATTGTCTGATTTGCTGAGTGCATTCCAACTGCTCTCCTGCCGTAATAATGTCGCGCAGGCTCGGAGGCACGGGGCCCTGCTCACACGCTTCCGCCAGATGCTGCAAATAAACAAAAGGCAGATCGATTCTCTCCACTTGCTCTGCAGCAAGCAAAGCTACCATCCGATTCACGTC
>JANNON010000418.1:0-2486 GCA_031399105.1 Blastocatellia bacterium
TGTTGTGGAACTCGACGACAAGCTGAATGAAGCATGTCGGACATTGATGAGCCAAGTATATTGTTACCATCATCGCAGCGAGGTTCAATCCGCAATCGTGGAACGTCTCAACGTGGGCACCGCACGCGTAAGGCCTCAGGCAGGATCTGAAAAGTTGCGGGCAGACGGCCTGGTAGTTCGCCGTCCAGTTCAATTGCCACATCCTCGTTCTTGTTTGCCGCGCGAGCCGTGACGGTCTTCGCGAGCGCATGGCCAACTTCCGGCATCGACAGATGAGCGCCCAGATAAAGACGTGGTGCGTTGCTGAAAATTTTCAGCGCGCCAAGATCGCCGATGGTAACCACATCGAACTTCCCATCCGAGAGTTTGGCATTGGGGGCGATCTTCATGCCGCCACCAAAGTAACGCGCATTAGCTACGCAAAGATTGGTCACGGTGAGGCGAGTTTCGTGCGACTCATCGAACTGCACGATCACGTTCGTCGCTGTTGATTGGAGCGCGGTCTTTAACATCGAAATGCCAAAGGTAACCCGCCCGCTAAACCAGCGCGGCGCGTTCGGCGTAAGCCAGTCGCCGCCCTCCTTAACATTCGCTATTACGTCTGCACTCATCCCAAACGACGCTACGCCCAAAAAGAAACGAGACTCCTGCTCGCCGTGATCAGCGATGAACGTAACTCGCCCTACATCAATCTTTCTCGTGACGCCAGTACGCAAAATTTTCGCGGCATCGCGGGAACGAGTAGGTATTTCAAGTGTGCGCCGAAAATCGCCCCCGGTGCCACTGGGCAAGATTCCGAGTTCAGCATTCTTGCCGGAAAGCAGGATGCCGTTCGCTACTTCCGAGACAGTGCCGTCACCACCGCACGCGATGATCAGGCGGGTTCCTTTGCGTGCGGCTTCGGCTGCGAATTCAGTTCCCTGTCCGGGTCGTTCAGTGAATACTGGCTTAAAAGCGCCGAAGTGCGCCCCGAGGTCAGACGCGATCTGCGGCCAAGCCTTTCGCGTCGCGCCGGCGGCGGATTCAGGGTTGATGATGATTAGCGGTATCGACACTACTCGTTCTTTCCGCGAGCCTCATTGAGTACTGAGTGCTGAGTGCTGAGTGCCGAATAACCGGACTTCGTGCTGGTTTCAGAAAACCGGTACTCAGTACTCAGCACTCAGTACTTCTTTTCTTGCGTAAATTTTCCGATCCTGTTCACCGAGTTCCGCGATCTTGCTCATTACAAAATCCGCAATCTCTTTGTAAGTCCGAACTGAATCGCGTTTGTTCAGGAACTCCGAAAAATCCAACTGTTCGCCAAAGTGGACTCTAATCTTCTCTCCGCCGGTCCAGTTTCCCCTGACCTGTTTTGGCAAATCATTTCCCAGACCCGCAATGAAGATTGGGATTACCTGTGGCGATGCATCTTTGATCAATTTACCAACGCCAGGTTGCGCGCGCAGAAACGAATATGGATCGCTGCTCTTATTGCGCGTGCCCTCCGGGTGAAAGCCTATCAAATTTCCCGCGCCGGTCCGGCAGATTTCCGTGAGTACGCGGAACGAATACTTATCAAACTCCCGCTTCTCATGAATCGGTTTTTCACCCGAAGCAAAGAACGGCGGGAACATCGACCACCATCCCATTACCAAATTTACAAAAAGGCCTAAAGGTGATTGATAAAAGAAACGTCCCCGCACCGGAAAGAAAAGTTGTTTCCTCCATTTAGTATGACGAAACAACGCCGTCGAAACCGTATACATGTCGAAGAAGGAACGGTGGTTGGCAACGAGTAGAACCGGTCGCTCGTGGGAAACGGCCTCGATGTATTCCAGGCCATAGATATTCATGATGTTATACGTGGCCAGGTGAATCCAACCGGCGCCCAGGGTGCTTTGACACGCGGTCCAGAACCGTTTCCAACGGCCGTGGTTCATGCGATAGACAAGACGAAAGGCGAGGCGTTCGAAACTCGTCAGGACGGCTAACTCTTCCGCCGACGGTTTGATGAGTTGTGCAAAGTCCAAAGTCGAAAGTCGAAAGTCTTCGTTACCCCGCCGCTCGGCCTCAGGCCGTTGAGTAACTTTCGGCTCAGGACTTTGGACATTGGACATTGGACTTTGGACTTTTACTCAGTCTATCGAGAAGTACTTAGCGTCCGGGTGGTGAACGATGATCGCTGAGGTCGATTGTTCCGGATCAAGCTGAAACTCCTCGGTCAGCTCGACATCAATGCGCGAGGGATCAATCAACTCGAAGAGCTTCGACTGATCTTCAAGATTCGGACACGCGGGATAGCCAAAGCTGAAACGCGAACCCTGATAAGCCTGATGAAATAACTTCGTTACTTCTATCGCGTCCTGCCCTGCAATTTCCAGCTCTTCGCGAATGCGTTTATGCCACAGCTCTGCCAGCGCCTCTGCAGACTCGACACTCAGCCCATGAAAGTAGAGATTGTTGGTGTAGTCGTCCGACTTGAACAATTCCTGCGAGTACTCTGT
>JANNON010000443.1:0-17711 GCA_031399105.1 Blastocatellia bacterium
TCCGCCTTCCTGACAGTGAGCCTTTCCAACTTGGCTTTGAAACTTGAAGCAGCAAGACTATTCAGTATCGAAACGCGTAGTAGATCAGCTTCACATACTCTACCGGCACCATCTCCCAGCCACGTCCGTGCAACCACCAAACCGTCGGGCGGGGTGTCTGCCATCCAGGCATCACGGGCGCGATTCCGATAGTAGTTCCGGTGCCTTCGAAAGCATTCCGAAAACTGTGGATCGCCCGCCGCGAGTGATACCCCGAAGTGACAATCAACAGTGAACCAGATTGCGGCGGAAGGTGTGCGCGAGTAACCAACGCCTCTTCCTGCGTGCTCGATACTGGTGTTTGGATGACAATGATTGCACTTTCAGGAACCCCCAGTCTCACCAACTCCCTAACTGCGGTCTCATAAAAATAAGGGTTGCGTTGCTCTGCGCTGATCCAGCCGCCGCGTAGATTGTCGTTAGTCAGTATGATCTTCGGCGCGCGACTCTCTTTAAAAAGATGTGCTGCAAGGGTAACGCGCTCGGTCAATGTTTTCGACCCGCTCAAGACCACGATCGCATCGGCCCGCTCAATTTGCGCCTCAACAATCAATAACCGCGCCGCAGCCCAGGCAATCAACCACGCCGCCGCGAGAACGAAAATGGCGACGGCTAAGCGTCGCCAAATATTCCTGTTTCGTACGGATTTGTCGCCAGCCATGGATTGTAGGGACGTCCCTCCGTGGGCGCCCCTCGTTTCATTAAGGATCGCTTGTAGGGAGACGAGGGGGGCCACAGAGGGGCACCCCTACAATGTTTACCAGCAGATTCCTTGATACGAACCGCCCGACTTCTTATCAAAGAGCCTCACGAGATCAATCAACACCTGGTCTCCGGTTAACTTGTTTTCAATCTGCCGAAACTCTTCCGCTTTGTTTCCCACGATAACTACGTCGGCATTCGTCACTACTTCATCGATGCTCGTGCGCATGAGCTGTGAAATATGCGGAATCTCGCGCTCGATGTACTCCTTGTTGGCGCCGGCCAGACGCGCCAGCGAGACATCGCGATCATAAATCGAAAGCTGATAGCCTTTGCCAATTAACGTTTCAATCAACGACACCATCGGCGACTCACGCAAGTCATCGGTACCGGCTTTGAAGCTGAAACCCAGAACGCCAATTCGCTTCTTACCCGTGTTCACGACAAGATCCAACGCGCTCTCAATCTGTAGTCGATTGCTTGGCAGAATCGAAGCCAGAACTGGCGCCTCCACATCGAGTTCCTTTGCCTTGTAATTCATGGCACGGAGATCTTTCGGCAGGCACGAGCCGCCAAACGCAAATCCCGGCTTCAGGTAGTACGGCGAAAGGTTCAGCTTCGTATCCTGGCAAAAGATGTCCATCACTTCATGACTGTCGACGCCGAGCGCCTTGCAAATATTGCCTACCTCATTTGCAAACGTTACTTTCAAAGCGTGAAAGCAGTTGCAAACGTACTTCACCATCTCAGCCGTTTTGACCGGGGTTACAAACAACGGGGCAGCAATATCTGCGTACAACTTGCTCACCACTTCCGCCGTCTGCGTTTCGTCTGCACCAACGAGTGTGAATGGCGGCGCGTAGAAGTCTTTCAGCGAAGTGCCTTCACGAAGAAACTCAGGATTGATACAAACCCCGAAATCCTTTCCCGCATTCTTGCCGGAACTCTTTTCCAGCGTCGGTACCACCACGCTTTCGATTGTACCCGGCAACATCGTGCTGCGAATCACAACGACGTGCCGCTCCTTCTTGTCGCGTAGACTCGCTCCGATCTCTTCACATACGCGAGTAACGTAACGGAGATCGAGGCTGCCATTTGCATTGCTGGGAGTGCCGACACAGACAAGAGAGACTTCGGAAGCGCTGATCGCCTCGGCTGAATTGGTCGTCGCTTTCAGCCGGCCCGAAGAGACCACCTCGTGGACCAGTTCGTTCATCCCGGCTTCGACGATGGGACTATTTCCCTGGTTGATGATTTCAACCTTCGTAGGACTAACATCGACACCAACGACCTCGTGGCCATCCTTCGCAAAGCACGCTGCCGAAACACACCCAACGTAACCCAGTCCGAAAACGCTTATTTTCATCGTTGATCTCTCATTTGTAGGGGCGTTCCTCCGTGTGCGCCCCTTGGATACTAAGAAGGCTCTGGTGGTCAGAAGCGGTGCTCACGGAGGGACACCCCAACATGTTACAAACTTCTAATTCAAGAAATAGACATAGTGATCGGTGTTTCCGATCTCCTTCCAGCCCGGATAATCGACACCGGGCGGAATCTTATCGGCGACAATGCACTTTGCTCCCGTCTTTGCGAACGCGTCGATCACTTGCCGCTTCACCTCGTTGTTGCTATGCCAGAACTCATCGACATCGTCTCGCACAGCCATGTCGGAGCCGGCTGTAATCTCAGCGATGATCTGCACCTTTGCCAATCGTCCCCAGAAGGAACCCGAACCGAAACCCGAGCCGATAAAAGCAACCTGATCACCAGGCTGCACGCCCATTTGTGAAAGGCCATCGGCAACTTGCCAGTACCGCGAACCTTCCTGCCTGAAAACATCCGGCACAGAAGACACTGCCGGGATCATCTGCTTGGCAAGAATCACAGTCATGCTGGCAACGACTAACGCAATCACAGCCGCATTCTTAAAGCGGCTGGATCCCTCGTCGGATCGAAACCGTACCGCTGAAAAAAGTGAGAGCCAGACAAGTACGACGAAGGCCCCAATGTATCTGGTCTCAACGTGGATCAACGCGTACATCGATAGCGCCGCGATAGCGGGAAACAACAGTTGCCAGAATCGAATCCGCGTTATCCATTGCCACACTGGCGTGCGCGAGTAGAACTGCAGCACCAAAAAAGTCACCAACAGCGCCATCCCAACCGGACTGTTTACGAATACCGCGTAGTAAGCGAGGAGACATTGTGCCAATACAACGATTTGTCCGCGTGGATTGAATCGGCCCACCAGTCCGTCGTTCCAGTAGGAGGCGTCGTACCACGGCGGATAGGTCGACTTGATTGGCTCTTTGAATTCGTACGCTGACGGATTCTCAAAAATTCTGGTGGTCGGATGCGTCGGGGTGCCGGTTCCGGGTGGCAATCCGCGCCAATGAATGTATGCCTCAGTGCCATCGATCAACCACGCATAGGCCAGCCCCCCGCTATCTCCAAACGTCCAGCGACCCTTCGCGCGATGCAAAGCCAACAGAAACGGCGCGCTGACAATTAGAAACAGAACTCCAGCCAGCACCACACGTGGCAATGCCTTGCGTAAGTTCCCAAATGAAAACAGCGCCACAAACAGAAACACGAAAGCCATCGGAAACATGACAGCCTTCGCGAGATAAGCAACGCCCAACGCGATTCCGAAGGCAACTACTGTTAACCATTTCTCGGGTTGCAAACGCAGGCGAATGAGAAGGCCACTCAACAGAAACACTGAGGCCGCGACGAGCATATCGGGCGTCACCACCTCAATCGTGATCATGACCAGCGTGCACCAAAGAAACAAAGTGTAGCTGATCGCTTGCCAGGCCCAGACGGGCAGAAACGCATCCCCGCTCTCCTCACTACGCTCGGTTTGATAACGAATGATCTGTCTCAACAGAAATTCGAAGCAGACAAAACAGACGAGGTAGATGAGAAAGTTGACCAGATGTACGACGGGATACTCCCAATAACTCGATGGTCGCAGCACGAACAACGCGGCGCCAAGAATCCAGGAATACAGCGGACTCCAATAGGCATTAACCGCCCACGTCCAATCTTGTTGTAGATACTTATCGGCGACGTCGAGGTACGAGACGCCATCAGGATTCATGAAATCGCGGCTGGCCCAGGCTTGCAGGAGACCAAGCACCACTACCAGAATCCAGGCGATGCGTCGCAGGCGACTGTTCAAATTCGAGGGAGTCATTGCTACAGATGGTCAGAGGTTTAGCCGCTGATTCACGCGGATAGGGCGGATCTGAATAAATGAAGAGACAACGTTGCCTGGTTTTCTTTTACTCAGATCCGTCCTATCCGCGTGAATCCGCGGCTAAATTTTGAAACCAAACACTCTTGAGATTTGCTCACGCCTTTGGCTGACAAACCAGAATGAACTGATAGCCGAAAAGCGTGCTACGGAGTTTGGTCAAACCCCAGTTGAAGAGATGCAGAAAACTAAGCGGCCGGCCCTTGCTCGTGGCGGGCAGGATCAGCGGCAACGGAATAGGCGTAGCATTAACGCTCACCACATCCAAACCAGCTTCATCCGCAAGCTGTCTCATCGTTTGTAAGGTGAAGAAGCGCAGATGACTCTCATCAAGAATACCCACCCGGCTGTAATTAAAATTCCCGAAAAGCAGACTCAATCGCACCCAGATGTTTGCGATGTTGGGAAGCGAGATCAGAACTTTCCCACCCGGCCGCAGATGTTCACTGACGCGCAATAGAATTTCGCGCGGGTTGCGCAGGTGCTCGAGAATGTCACCGAAGATGATCGCGTCATACTTAGCCAGACTATTCAGATCCATCGATTCAATATCGCCGACCAGCATCTCCTTGCAATGCTCGCTCGCAGTTTCCGCCATCTGCGGATCCTGTTCGATACCGGTCACGGTGCAGCCGCGCGCAACCATCTCGGAAGTGAGATAACCCGTCGCGGTTCCGACCTCCAGGACTTCGCTCGGCCGCTCCTGCTCAATCCACTGGATGATCTGAGCGTGGCTGCTGTACGGATCGGACTTCTTGTAGATGTATTGTTGGCCGCTGATGTCGTATTTGGGCTCGTAGAGCAATCTTGATTTATGCAACTTATGTTTTAGCGCGGTCTTGAGACAGTTGAAAGCATATCCGAAACCGTTAACGTAACAAATCTCATCGCCATAGTACGTCGGGATCGGACGCTCGACAATCTTGAGATCAGCTTCATGGAACTGAATCAAGATCTCGGTATCGAAATGCCACTCGTTTGAATTCAGCAAAAATGGAACGCGTTTCAAAGCGTCGCAACTATAGAGGCGATAACCGGAGTGGAACTCAGAAAGGTTCATCCCGATAATCGTGTTTTCCAACCAGGTCAGCACCTTGTTGCCGAGAAACTTGTAGAAGGGCATGCCGCCTTTGCGGGGATCGCCGCCTTCTGCCATACGCGAACCAAAAACCATGTCGGCCTCGCCAGTCTCGAGCGGCTCCAGCAACTGTGGCAAAACTTCGGGCGCATATTGGCCGTCTGCATGCAGCATTACGACGATGTCGAGATCGCGCGCGATGGCATACTGATAACCAGCCTTCTGATTTCCGCCGTACCTGAGGTTGCTGGCATTGCGATGGACGGTAAGTTTGTCGAGATGCTTTGCCTGCTTGTAACCGAGGGCAGCGTAGTAGGTGTTGTCAGTGGAACAGTCGTCAAAGAGGAAAACCTCCTCGACCTTGTTCCACACATCCTCTGGAATGCGGTCGAGTGTCCAGTCGAGCTTATTGACAGCGTTATAGGCGATCACAAAAATGCCGATTCGCTTGCTTGGTGTGGCTACTGCCATCCGAACTCCTATTGGTTGCTGTGACTCGAGGGGAAAACCATTTTGGTAGGCTCAGTTCTTAAGTCTAGCAATTCTATAGCTCAAATCGAGAGCGCTTGTCTATCTTAACAGCGTGTAGGGGTGTCACTCCGTGGACGACCCCGTTCTGTTGAAAAGCATTCCCTCGCAAAACCGGGGCGCCCACGGAGTGACGCCCTACAACTACAACCGAACTCCCAGGAACCGCAGTAAGAAACTCGTTCCCCAGGTCAAATGTATTGTCCCAAAAACCACGGGCATCACGACTGCCATTCCCAACCCCCCGTCCGCTTTCCTTGCCGTTTGCCACCCGGCAGCGATCGATAGCAGCAAATAGACAGCGAGCTCAACAAGCAGCAACCACCAGGCCGGCCGCCAAAAAAACCCAGTCAACGAAAGGACGAGTATCGAAAGCACAAAGACCGGAGCCACGAGATGTCTGGGCTTTATGGAACCTGGTTGCCGCCGAATCATCTCGGCTTTCCAGCCGCCGTAACGAAAGTACTGCATCGCCAGCGCTTTTAAAGTCCCTCTCGCAAAATAGTCGCAATGCCCTGTGCGATCCAGAATTACTTCACGGCCAGATCGCCGCACGCGATAATTAAAGTCGTAGTCTTCGTTCGTCAGAAGCGCCTCGTTAAAGCCGCCGAGCTCTTTCCAAAGCGATTTGCGAAAACAAGCAAATGCTACCGTATCCACCGGCTCCTGCAACGGCCCGCCTTCACCGAGCCGGTACTTCGCGTCTCCGATTCCAAAAGGATGGGAGACTGCTCCAGCAATCGCGCGGGACACTGTTTTGTCTGATGCCGAGATCACGCGGCATGGCATGCCGACCACTCCGACGTGTCCCTGTTGAATCACATCGACGCATCGCTGAATATAACCGGCGGAAGGAACTGCGTGCGCGTCCATGCGCGCGATGATCTCTCCTCTGGCAGCAGCAACTCCGAGATTCAACGCAGTCGGAATCACCCGTGCCGGATTGTCGATCAACTTGATAGCCAATTCCGGTCGTGCCCGCTTGAAGTCGTCGATCACGGAACGCGTTCCGTCCTCAGACATACCGTCGATGACGATGATTTCATAAAGACTCGGATCGTATTGGTCAGCGAGTTGCACCAGGGCTTTGCCGATGAAGCGTTCTTCGTTAAAGCACGGAATGATGACCGAAACCGTAGCGGCTTGCGCGGACTGCATCGTTGATGGTGTTTGCAAGAGTGTTTCAGGCATCAAGAGCTCAGGTCTCAGGTCTCAGGTCTCAGTTTCGAGTTTCGAGTTTCGAGTTTCGAGTCTGAGATCTCGAGTCTCGCTCAGAAGACTTCTGTGGCGGCTTTCCGGGCGCATCTCTTTCGGCTTTGCCGCACTCCTTGCGGTAAGCCTCTGGCTTACCGCAGACCACGATTTCAAATCAGGCTATGCCTTTCCGCTTTCCGCTTTCCGCTTTCCGCTTTCCGCTTTCCGCAAGGATTGCGGCAAAGCCGCAGAACTTCAAACAGATGTAGCCCTCTAAACCGCGGCCTCTTCGTGTGGTCTTCGCGGCGCAGGAAAGACTTTGGCAGTTGCGTGCTGATCGATCGCGACTTCGCAGATCTCAGCAAATCGCTTAGCCACACCCTCCCAGCCGAAATTTTTTCTCACATTGTGCGCCGCACGTTCGGCCATCGCCTGAGCAGCAACCGGCTCTTTCAGGATCTTCACCACTGCCGCCGCAAACGCGTCAGGCGTATCCGCCAGCAGTAACTCGTCACCCGCTTTCACGGGCAAGCCCTCAGCGCCAATCGTTGTCGAAACCATCGGCTTTTCCATTGCCAGGGCTTCATAGATTTTTAGCCGTGTGCCACCGCCGATTCTGAGCGGCACTACGTACGCAGCCGCCCGTTCCATGTACGGGCGGACGTCGTCAACACGGCCGGTCACCACCACTGAGTTGTCTCTCTTACTGAGTTCGAGCAACGCAGGATAAGGATTGCGACCGACTACCGTTAGCGTCACCTCAGGAACACTCTGCTTGATCAGCGGCAGGATCTGTTCTGTGAAGTAGCGAATGGCATCCTCATTCGGCAGCCAATCCATCGATCCTGTAAAAACCAGATTGTGCGCATCGGGTTTTCCCTTCCCGCTCGGTCGAAAAAATTCCACGTCAACGCCGGTTGGCACGTCGAACACCGCGCGCGCCAAATACTCCTGCTGCATCTGTTCCCGATCCTCGGGGGAGACCGCGACCACTGCATCAAAGCGACCGCACATCTCATTCTCAAAACGACGCATCTTGCGCCACTGGTCCTTTAGATAGACTTTCTTAAGCTGGTTGGCCTGGACCTCGTAATGACGTTTCCAGATCATCGCTTCAACATTGTGTTGGAAGAGCACGGCAGGACATGACAAGTTGCGCGGAACATTCACTGCAGGCGCCAGGAAGTCGCAGATCAAGACGTCGAACTTGTTGGTCGCAACCAGCTTGCCGATCTCGGAACTCATCAAGGGAGACTGATATTTCTTGATCGCATAAGGTTGCGACGACGTGAGATTCAGTAAGAGTTCGGCGTAGAAACCAGCCGTAAATTTTTCTCGTGGATGATGCGGAACACAGACGAGCTCGTGACAGTATTCGAGTGCTTCTGCGCGAGCTTGTGGATTGGTTTCATCGTCGAGAGTCAGATATGTGATCTGATGATCTCGCTTCAGCGCCTTCAGCATGTTGTAAGTCCGGATCTTTCCGCCCTTATCAACCGGATGAAGCAATTCGGTTTTAAGCCAAAGGATTTGCATTGGTCCGTTGTCAGTGGTCCGTTGTCCGTTGTCCGTGTTTCATTGAGTTGTTAACGTCGCGCCAGAGGACCAACGGACAACGGACCACTGACCACGGACGTTTCTCATGTGCAATAAATGTGGCCTTCACGCGCGCCATCCATATTCACCCTTGTAATCTGTTGCTCGGATTCCACGTGATAGATGCGGTAATCGAGATCCAGCAAAAACGAGACGACCTGCCGAATATTCCTAGTCTTCGCTTCCATATCAGCGCCGTGAATCTCAATGAAAAGCTGCGGCCGATGCTGTTGCAAGGTCGCCTTCATCCCTCGCAGCACGCTCAACTCAAGCCCCTCGACATCGATCTTCGCAAAATCCGGTTTCGGTAAGCCCGCATTCGCGATCAGATTATCGAGCGCATCAACGCCAACCTCAGTCACAGTCGAACCCGGCATCTTGCGAATCTGTTCGATGATTAAAGGATCGGCGGTGCCTGTACCTGGGTCGTTCGGCAGAAAAGCAAACGCGAGTTTTCCCGCGGTGTCACCCAACGCAACGTTGCGGACATCGACGTGCTTGAAGTTATTCAGTTCTACGTTGGTCACGATGTGTGAATGACTGACTGGGTTTGGCTCGAAAGTAAAAACTTTGCCTTGCTCACCAACCTTGCGAGCGAAGAACAAGGTGTAGATTCCCTGGTCGCCGCCGATGTCGTAGATGGTCTTGCCCGTGAGGTCCAAGGTCTCGATAAAGATCTCTTCCCTTAACATTTCGGTCGAGCGCGGGATAAACGACGGCAGGAACGCGAGCCCGCCTCTTCGTTTTAAACCTTTCGCCAGACCGTGCTTTGACGTGTAAGTGTGGTTTCGGAAGAAACGACTCAGGTTAACGGTAATGGTTTTTTTGAGGGTCATCTCAACTGCTTGAACGGTGCGGCTTTGCCGCTCTCCTTGCGGTAAGCCTCTGGCTTACCGGAAATCGGATTGTTGAATAAAAGGCTACGCCTTGAAACTGATCTCGGAGGCGTAGCCTCCTGAGAAATAGAGCCTGTCTCGGTAAGCCATAGGCTTACCGCAACGAATGCGGCGGAGCCGCCTGAGGCCGTATGCTAACTCACCGATGCAACCTCGTGAGCCGCGTCCGAAACTGTGGCACTCCGTTCACCATCAAAAAACTGGCGCTGCCACATTTCAAAGTTCACCAGCGCCCATAAACGCTCCTCGTGGTTCTCGCCAATCTCATGACGACGCACCAACTGTCGTACAAAGTCCGGTTCGAATATGCCTCGACTCAAGGCCCGTTCGCCCAACACAAATTCATCGATCACGGACCGGTACGCGCCGCGGAACCACGAGCCCACCGGAACCGGAAACCCCATCTTCGGCCGCGATAAGATCGATGCGGGCAACACGCTTTTCATACTCTCTCGAAGAATGTATTTAGTCGTGCCACCTCGCAACTTCATTCTCTCCGGCAGGCTGCACGTAAACTCGACCAGCTTATGATCAAGAAACGGCACGCGGCTTTCAATTGAAGTCGCCATGCTCATCTGATCCTGCTTCATCAAGAGTTCATGTAAGTAAGTTTTGATATCCGCGTAGAGCAGACGATCGAGTAACGACTGGGCGTCAGTTTCGCGAAGCGCGCTGCGAACACCAGCATAGGGATCGATCGCGCCAGTGCGCTCACGTGTTTCCGGGGTTAGCAGATCATGCTGCATGTCCGACGGAAAGACGGCGAAGTTATCGAAATAGATGCTCTCAATATCGGGCGCAACGCTGAGAAAACTGCGCAACAACTTCTGTCTTGCCTTTGAAGTTGGCAACCGCTGGATACCTTCGCGAACCACAGACCGAACTGATCCTGGCGTGATGCTGCGATAGCGCGCGCCATACTGCAGATTCAAAATCGTTTTCCGATAGCGCGCATACCCGGCCAGCAGTTCATCGCTTCCCTCTCCAGTCAAAACAACTTTGACGTGCTTTGAAGCGAGTAACGAAACGAAATAGAGCGCCACGCTCGACGGATGGGCCAATGGCTCGTCTTCGTGCCAGACGAGTTGCGGCAGCACGCGGAAAAACTCCTCCGGCGTGACTGTGATCTCGTGATGATTGGTCTTGAATGCCTCGGCGACTATTCGTGCGTAGGCGAGTTCGTTTGCTTCCCGTTCGGCGAAGGCGACCGAGAACGTTTTAATCGGTTCATCGACCATGCCGCTCATGACCGCGGCAATCGCCGACGAATCAATCCCACCGGAAAGGAACATGCCGAGCGGCACGTCCGCCATCAAGCGCAGACGAACCGATGTGCGAAACATCTCACTCCACTCGGCAATGTAATCCGCATCGCTGCGACCATCCTCGGCAGCTTTCACAAAACTCACATCCCAGTATTTGCGCACGTCGATCTTACCGTCTCTCCAAACGAGGGTATGACCAGGGAGCAAACGTTTGATATTTCGGAAAAGAGTCTGTTCGCCGGAAGGCGCGTGATTAGCCAGATAGTCAGGAAGGACTTCGAAATTGATCTCGGGAGTGATGTCGCTCGCTTCGAGTAACGTCTTTATTTCCGAACCAAAGTAAAGTGAACCGTCGTCAGTGTGGAGGTAGTAAAGCGGCTTCACTCCCAATCGGTCGCGCGCAATAAAGAGTTCCCGTTTGCGCGCATCCCAAATTGCAAACGCAAACATTCCGCGTAAATGGTCGACGCAATCAGCGCCAAAGTCTTCGTAAAGATGAAGAATAGTCTCGGTGTCGCAATGGGTTCGATAGACGTGGCCACGCGCTTCCAGCGATTCGCGAAAGTCAGCATGGTTATAGATCTCGCCGTTGTAAGTAATTCTGAGCGAGCCGTCTTCGTTGGTCATCGGCTGATGGCCCGAGGCGACGTCAACGATGCTAAGCCGGCGATGGCCGAGACCGATGCGACCATCGATGAAGATGCCGTCATCGTCAGGACCGCGATGTTTGATGACGTCGCGCATCCGCTCAAGGACAGCACGATCGATTTGCCGTCCTGACTGTGTTGCTAGCGCTATGCCGTTAATTCCGCACATGGTTCTTTGGTCTTTGGTCTTTCGTCTTTGTGCTTTGGTCTTTGTGCTTTGTGCTTTGTGCTTTGTGCTTTAAATAAAACCAATTTCTGTGTCGCCGAGTTTCAATCTCAAATCTCAAATCTCAAATCTCAAATCTCAAATCTCAAATCTCAAATCTCTGATCTCTGACCTCTGACCTCTGACCTCTGATTTCCGATCTAAAGTAGTTTCTCCTTAATCTCCACGCTATTCATCACAACGTAATCGACCCGTCGCGGCTCCTCCAGGATCCGTCGCCCCTCGAACTCCAATCTTCTCCCGCCGATCAATACCAACTCATCAGGAACGCGCGCCTTCTCATTCGCGAACCGCGCCCACGTTATTTCAAAGTCGGAGGTGATCCGCGCCGTCTCCACCCTGCCAGTTTCATCAACTTCCAAACCAAACTCTAACTCTGAAACATGACGAATCAGCAGAATATCGTGGTGACTTTCCGTATTAATCTCAAAAGCCCGCCCGTTAACGGCGTCAATCTCGCGAACCACCGCCAGCGGAACGGCGCCGCTCGCACGCGGTAATAGAAACGTCACCAACTCGGCCGAACCGCTCGCCGCCAGGGAAAATACAAAAACCGGCGTCTCACGTTTCTCACCATAACATGTTGAAACCCAACCACTTTCCCTTGCCCAACTGCCCCCGCGGCCAAGTGTGGTTATTTGCAGCCTGGTGCCGTCATCATTATCGCTGATCACTTGCACCGAGTCGTTCTTGGTATGCAGCGGCCCGATAGCCACGGCAAAATTAAACCAAAATTCGAGATAATGATACCCTGCCGACTCCACGCGGTCCCGCATTACCCAGTAATCGCTCTTGAGAAACAGAATGTCACGCCAATGCGCAGCAGGATTTGAAAGACGACTGTAACCGTCGTGGGCACCCGCTACGTAATCAAACCGCTTCTGGCTAAGCCATGCGAGCGGCGCACAGCCGGCGACCGTCTGCCACGAAAAAGGGCCCGCGGGCGCCGACGACGACTTGCCGTCGATTGTAAGTGTGTTGTGAGCTGTCGAACCGCGAAACCAATCGCGCATCTCCTTTGAACCGGTATAAGTGTAGGTACCGGGATCGACCAACATCGTCCGACCGTTTGCAGCCAGCTCAAATGAAAGTGCGTCGGCATGCGCGTGGCCGCAATTCGCCACTCCATGGGGCCCGCAATCGAATAGCAGGTAGTTCGCTGTGGCAGACCAACCGTCACGCATAACATAGTAACCGGCTGACTTGAACGCGACTGAAACGTCAACAGGTTCTTCGCCAATTACAGTATCAAATTCAGCGAGACCGCTCGGCCCCATCAACCAAAACGTTTCTTCGGCAACTTCACCGGCCACGAACTTGTAATCAGCCCGCGAAAACATTGCCGCTCCGGTTGAGAGAGCGGCGCGAAAATCGTTCGGCGCGCGCTGGTCCAGCTTGACCAGCCGGCCGCCATCGTCGTCACCAAACAAGGGAGAACTGCCATCAGGCCGAGTGATGTACTGCAAATGATCGAGGAGCAGAAGCAGCTTACTTTCCATTCCGGCAGGCGGCTTTTCGTCGTTCGCGCGCAGCAATAACAAGAGGTGAATCAGAAAGTCCGTGGTGTAACGATGGTAGTAACTCGACTGCTCGAAATAGACGCCGTCACCTTGAACATGCCGCTCGAGTTGCTGCGTTAGAATCGACAGGCCAGTCTTTTTCCAACGCGGCGAATCTGCAAACTCCGGCAGCAAGATTCCAAGATAGAAAAGACCGAGCGCCTCGCCGGTCAAGTGTGTGTTTGGGCTGAAGTAGGTTGAGAGATAAGTCTCGAGGTGCCGTCCGTTGAGGCGCAGAAACTTCAGTGCCTTCAAAAAAGTTTCTGAAGAGAGGCTCTGCGCGTGCTTGAAGAAGCTTAGTGCCCACAACCAGGCAATCGATCTAAAGGCAACTTCCAAACTGCTCGCCCAGTTGATGCCGAGCTTCGGCGGATTCTCTTCCATCCAGGAATTCAACTGAGCGACAAAGCCTGCCGCGTACCGCTCGTCGCCAGTCAACCAATAGGCTTGGCCCAGTAGCACAAAATGCTGGTGCCGGTTCAGCTCCCACACAATCTTCTTGTCACCGGCAACATCGGCATCGAGATAGTTAAGTTTGCTCCAATGAACCAGGGGCGCACGTCTTCCTGAGACGGGCTCGAGCTGCCAATCAATCGGATCTCCGAAGAAGAGATCGTGCCAGCCAAGCAGTTCGAAGTGTCCGGTCAATACGCGGTCGGCCTGTTCGACGATCCGCGTTTCGCTGTGCGGCCAGCGACGCCGAAAATTTGAAATGGTTGCAGCCGGATCGGCGAATGAGCCAAAAAATCGCGGAGTAGCTCGGTCTCGAAAGTGATCCCGCAAGGCGGAGACCGATCCGAACTTTGGATCCAGCATCTGCAGGAAGGCGCCATCATCCGGCAAGTGCGTTTGTGAAGACCAACTCCGGCGCTCACAAAACGCAGCCATGGCCTGCGAGCCGCGCACACGCAACTCGTCCATACTGGTCCGTCTCAACTTGTTGAGGGTGCGCCTCATCGAGTCAGCACCTTACTCTTCTGAGCCGGGGTGGTATCTGAAATCCCATTTGAAACCGACACATCGGAGTTGCGATTCAGTCCGTGATACACGTCGAGCCACGAATCTTTAACGGCTTCCCAACTGTATTTTCGACATTCGGCAAGGCCCTGGTCGCTGAACTCTTTTGCCAGTTGGGGTTCACGCAATAAACGCAAGGCACACTCCGCCATTCGGCGGTAATCACCGCGAGGCACTACAAATCCTGTTTTCTGGTCGGTCACGATGTCGGGAATCCCACCGGCATCGGTTGTGACGATTGGCAGCCCGCAAGCGAACGCTTCGAGAATCGAGAGTGGTTGATTATCTATTTCCGAACCGTTGAGGTAGATGTCAGCGCCGTCGTACTGTTCGATAATGGTGTCGGGTGGAACCTGGCCCACGAACTTTGTGTGCTGCAGATTGAGCGAGCGGGCCAAGTCTTCAAGTGCCGGTCGCTGGCTGCCATCTCCCGCGACCGTCAAGCTCGCCTCAGGAATTTCCTTCTGAATGAGTGCCAGTGCATTCAGGACTCGGTCTACGCCGTAATGAATCTCGAGATTTCGATTCGCTAAGAACACGGGCCGCAAGGGAACACGCTCACGAAAACGAAACTTAGCAGTATCGATGAGGTTATAAATCGCCCGCGCTGGCAGATCGAAACCGGCAAACACGCGGACTAGATAATCCGAGGGCACAACCACGGCATCAACCATCTTGATTGTGGGGATTGCGGATCGCCAACGCTTCAGATGATCTTCCGCTTCGCCACTGTGGTAGTTGAGCAGCACCTTTTTTCGGAAGAGCTGGCCCACGAGGATTGCCGGCGTCGGCGCAATCACAAACGATAGATAGGAAGCCGAGAACACGTGCAGCACGTCGTAAGCAGGAACGCGCGCAAACAAACTCGCGATGTAAGCGAGGGAAGTCACCACCGTCCGCACATACTTGATCGACTGGAGCTTGCGCAAAACGCCGGGAAGACGAGGATTGATTGGGAGGAAACCGACTTCGATGCCCGGCACTTCCTGTAGTCGCGACAGCAACCGGGCCGCCTGAACTGATTGTCCTCCGAGGATGTCGAATGAGGGCGCAACGATCAGCAGGCGCAAGGGCTGAGAAGGTGCTTCACGCGCGCCCGCCACTGCTGTTTTATCCTCGGTTAACGACTCCATGGATGTCACTCAAGTTCCTACCTGCCCCATTCCCGTACTAACATCGGGCCCCCAATATCTGAGTCCTACACCTTAGCCAGGTACCGTTCATACAGCTCTTCGGTTCGCCGCAGTTGTGATTCGCACGAGAAGTTTTCCTCGACAATCCGCCGCGCCCTCGTGCCCATCGCTTTCATTCGCTCGGGATCTCGTAACAACGCAATTACCCGATCCGCCATCGCTTCGTCATCACCCGAATTCACCAGGTGACCAGTTTCGCCTTCAATCAAAGCTTCTCTCGCGCCACCGACATCGGTTGCGACAACTGGGCACGAAGCCGCCATATACTCGAGAATCGCGTTCGAAAAGCCCTCCGCCTTGGAGCTTAGAACACAAACATCCGAGATCGTTAGCAGGTCCGGAACGTGCTCGCATCTGCCAAGAAAGAACGTGTAGTCGCGAATTCCCTGCTCATTTGCGAAGCCCTGAATCTGTTCCAGCAGCCTGCCTTCGCCCGCAAGCAGAAACCGCGCCTCGGGGATGGCTTCATGAATTCGTCGCGCAGCGCGAAGAAACATCGAATGGTCCTTCACCTCGTGCTGCATGTTGGCAACGATCGTCACGAACTTTGGTTGGCCGGCGACGAAAGCCGCGGGCAGCTTCAGTAGCGAGAATACTTCAGCGCGAGATAAGCCCCGCGGTGTTAAGCGATCGAGATCCAGCCCGTTGTAAACCACGCTGATCTTGTCTCTCGCAACACCTTCCAAACCCAGTTGGTCCTTCACCGCGTCCGCATTCGTCACAATGTTGTTGGCCAAACGGAATGCCAGTCGTTCCGCCTTCTTCTGTGCGGGAGTGCGCATGCCACTCGTTTCCCGGCGCGAGGCGATACGCACGGGAACTCCTCCCAATGCCGCTCCCGCCATGCCGAAGATATTCGAGTAGAAATCGTGTGTGTGGACCAACCGTATCTTGTTCGCTTTAAGGTAGGCACTGAACTTTCGCAACTGCGCCGCCATATTGCGATCGTAGAAACTGTTTAATGGGAATTCGCGCACTGTCTTGAAACCTAGTCGCGCCACTTCGTGCCTTAATGCGCCGCCATCGTGCAGGCACGCGACATGCACCTTGTACTTTCCGCTTTCCACCAGGAGCCGCGTTAGCTGGATCATCTGCCGCTCAGATCCGCCCTGAATGAAACTGTGGATAAACTGCAAGACGTTCTCTTTCGAATCGTGTATCACCTGCGGCTTCGCGGTTTGCGAGGTCATCGAAATGCCGCGCCCCGCGTAAAGCCGATTTGTTTTTACCAGGCAGTCGATGACCGTCAGATCGTCAAGGCAATTCAACGTGTGCGTGCCGATTACGTTGCGATCCCAATCAGGAGTTATTCGTGAAATCTCGTTTTCAAGATACTCGTCGGGAGTGATCTGCTTCACTTCATTGATCGCGGTTGCGTAACCGTAGCGAGTCGAACAATCCTGCGCCGGTCGATAAAGCGAATCGTCGTGATTAAAGAGACGCCCTGCCGGACGGGAGTTGCGAACATCCGACTTGATCGGGTTTCGTTTGTGCGGTGTCCATGGCCCAAGCGGGCTATCGGCGTAATAGAGATGCAGTTCTTCCCAATTAACCGTAACGCCCGGCTCTTCGATACTCACGTACATCCACCAGCGTCCGTCGATCTCAGCTACCGTCGCGTCTGCAGGGTTGTTGGCTTCCAGCAGTACCGACTCCAGTTCCCATTCAAAGGGAAACTGTTTACTGCGATAGAGCTCGACAGTGTTGTTACCACCGGTTTCCGGAATCATGTAGTGGCTGCCTTGCCATTCGAAGATGAACGGATAAGACAGATGATAGGGCTGCTCGAGGACTTTTACGGGCGCAGTCGGTCGCTTTCCCCGCTCCAGTTCGATGACTGAGATGTGTGCCTTGTTTTGGCTATAGACAAACTCTTCAAAGAAAACGAAATACTTATCGCCGACTCGAACAGGAAAAGGATCCGCCCAGAATTTTCCCGACGGCGGCAGGAGAAGTTTGAACTTGTAGAACGTATTGTTTCGATCTTCGGAATTGATTCTGAACCGATAAGCCAGCGACCAGGTTTCCGTCGCCAGGACTTTTTCAAAGCCTCGAGCAGTTGCGACTACGGCATGGGCAATCTCCGCAGTGTCTCCAAGGCCTTTGAGGCGGTGGGGCATCAAGCGGTGGTTACGCGTGACGCAAAGGTCATTGGAAATGCAAGTCATGTCGTTCTGCCTGGTGTCGGAGCCTTTGGCGATTGCATGGCCAATGTTGAGCGTTACGGGCTGGCGGAACCGATTCGCATGGCGATTCAATCGGGAAAACCATTTCTGGGAATCTGTTTGGGGCTCCAATTGTTGTTTGAGGAAAGTGAGGAATTTGGGACTCACAAGGGTCTCGGCATGATCCCCGGCAAGGTCAGACGATTTGCTGCCGACCAGGGGTTGAAGGTGCCGCACATGGGTTGGAATAACGTCGCGATTGAGCGGCCCTGTCCTCTGTTCGAAGGGATTGCCGACGGGGCGTACTGGTATTTTGTGCATTCGTTCTATGTCGATCCCTCTGACAC
>JANNON010000451.1:0-3876 GCA_031399105.1 Blastocatellia bacterium
GAACGAGTGACGCGACTGAAGCGTGACGGAATCAGATGGGGAGGCTGCCGCCTCGATCTGACGCCGGCGATCCAGTATTGCCTGGAAACGAACGGACTGGCGCTTGACGACGTTGACCTCATCGTGTGGAGTCACACCGATCACCTTCCGGCCGACGAAGTCTACCAGGCGTTGGTAGCGGAAGGTGGAATCGATATCCAGACCCGTCCCCTGCTGCCGATCCCACATCATTTTGCGCACGCGTGTGGCGCCTATTACTCCTCGCCTTTCAGGGGCGACGTCGCCGTGCTGATTGTTGACGGTGCCGGCGGACCGTATGGCGCCATGTTGAAGAATTGCACCGGCCCTGAGCCCGAGAAGATCGCCGGCGGGTCAGTTCTAATCCAGAATCTCTCTCCTTTTGAGGGCGATGCTGCGAGAGAACTCGAAAGCTTTTACCGGTTTAGCGATCAGGGCGGTGAAGTGCTCAGAAAAATCATCGGGCACTGGTGTGGAATTGGCGCTGTGTACGGCCACACCTCGAAGCTGATCTTCGGTGACTATCTCGACGCCGGCAAGACTATGGGACTGGCGCCGTATGGGCGTCCGTACTCGACCAGGATGTTTCTGGAAGAAATTGGCCCGGAAGATTCGCGCGCCTTCACGCGATTGACTTCTCAAGAGCGCTCCGGCCTTGAGAGCCGAATCGAAAAATGGCGGCGGCATACGACCTCTTCAAACTACAAGAGTGAGCTCCTGACGGACTTCACGGCGAGTCTTCAGTTGGAAACCGAAGAAGCCCTGCTCGAGCATGCCCGGTGGATTCAAAAACACACAGGCCTTAAGCGGCTCTGTTTCTCTGGCGGCGTAGCATTGAATTGCGTCGCTAATACACGTCTTGCCGAGGAAACAGGGTTCGAAGAAATCTTTGTACCTCCGTGCCCTGGTGATGATGGGATTTCCGTCGGTTGCGCCCTTTACGGCGCCTCAATCAACGGCGGCGTCGAGCCTGTTACGAATCCAGCCTATCTGGGCCATGACTATTCTCACGATCCCGAGGCGATAGAAGCTCTCGGCGTAAAGAGATGTTTTCAGGATCGGGATCTTTTCGAAAGTATGGCCCAGGAGATCGCGAGTGGCGCGGTCGTAGCGTGGTTCGAAGGAGGCGCCGAGCTCGGCCCCCGAGCGTTGGGCCATCGAAGCTTTCTCGGAGACCCAAGACGTACCGATACGCGCGAACGTCTGAACGCGGAGATCAAGAATCGCGAATCATTCAGGCCGTTTGCGCCGGTCGTGCTGCGTGAAGCCGTTGCGGATTACTTCGTTGAGTCGAACCCCAGCTACTTCATGTCGTTTGTTGCCCAGGTTCGAGAAGAAAAGCGCGACGTCATTCCCGCCGTTACGCACGTAGACGGCTCGGCGCGCTATCAGGTTCTGAGGGAACAGGACAACCCAACACTGTTCAAGCTGATTTCCGCTTTTGCACGGCTGACCGGAATTCCTATGCTGTTGAATACATCCTTTAACCGTGCCGGAGAACCATTGGTCGAAACTCCAGTGGACGCTGCACGTTGCGTAGTATCGTCAACCGCGGACTATCTTGTGGTTGACCAGATACCTTATCGAAACGTTTCTACTGGTGGGCTGTGGCACTCGACGGCCTACGCAGGCGCGGCTAAGGCGGCACAAGGTTCGTCCAGCCGGCTTTCCGATCGCGCATAAACTTCTCACGCCCAGCCTCAACGCGCCACTAATCAAAATCACAGACTTAGGCTCACGATGCCGAAGCGTACTGACCTTCACAAAATACTGATCATTGGATCAGGACCGATCGTTATTGGACAAGGGTGCGAGTTTGACTATTCCGGCACTCAAGCCTGCAAGGCGTTGAAGCAGGAGGGATATAGCACCATCCTGGTGAATTCCAATCCGGCGACGATCATGACCGATCCCGAGACCTCAGACGTCACTTACATCGAGCCGCTCACAGTGGAATCTGTGTCAGCCATTATCCGGCGTGAACGACCCGACGCGCTTCTGCCCACCGTGGGTGGTCAGACTGCTTTAAACCTGGCGATTGCACTGGACGAATTATCGGTGCTTGAGGAATGCGGAGTGGAACTCATTGGCGCCCGGCGAGAAGCGATTAAGATCGCCGAGGACCGTATGTTGTTCAAGCAGGCGATGGACGAAGCGGGGTTGCTGATGCCACGCGGAGGTTTTGCCCAATGCTGGGACGATGCTCAGCCTCTGGTTGAACGAACGGGCTACCCGGCCATCATTCGACCCTCGTTCACCCTCGGAGGCACCGGCGGTGGCATTGCTTACAACCCTGAAGAGTTTGAAGTGATCGTGCGTCGTGGCTTGGCCGCTTCGCCAATTCAAGAGGTGTTGATTGAAGAGTCCATCCTCGGCTGGAAAGAGTTTGAGTTAGAGGTAATGCGCGATCTGGCGGACAACGTTGTGATTATTTGCTCGATTGAGAATTTTGATCCGATGGGTGTCCATACCGGTGACTCGATCACGGTGGCGCCGGCTCAGACGCTAACAGACGTCGAATATCAGCGAATGCGAGACATGGCGATCACCGTCATGCGCAAAGTCGGCGTCGAAACCGGCGGCTCGAATATTCAGTTTGCCGTCAACCCCGAAAATGGAGAGATGCGGGTTATCGAGATGAACCCGCGCGTTTCGCGCTCCTCGGCATTGGCCTCAAAAGCTACCGGCTTTCCGATTGCCAAGATTGCAGCAAAACTCGCTGTTGGCTACACGCTTGACGAAATTCCCAACGACATTACGAGAATGACGCCCGCCTCCTTCGAGCCCACCATTGACTACGTGGTTGCGAAGATTCCCAAGTGGAACTTTGAAAAGTTCGCAGAGGCGAGGGACGAACTGGGGACGCAGATGAAATCGGTCGGGGAGGTAATGGCGATCGGCCGAACTTTCAAAGAAGCACTCTTCAAAGGGTTACGTTCGCTTGAAGCAGTTAATCCTCTTCGGCTTGAAGACGTGCCGGTGGCTGAATTAGAGCGAAAGCTTGCGCGCCCAAACTCGCAGCGGTTCTCATACCTGACTTACGCCATCGGTCAGGGTATGCCGTTGTCGGAAATCTACCGGCTCTCGCGTATCGATCCATGGTTTCTCGACCAACTCTCGCAGGTGATGGAAACTCAACGCGAAGTGGAGGGCAAGCAACTGCAAGAGATTTCGACGCCGACGCTTGCGCTTTTCAAAGAGATGGGCCTTTCCGATCGACGCCTGGCCTACCTGACTGAATGCACCGAGGATGAGGCGCGCGCCTATCGCAAGAGTGTTGGCATCGCTCCGGTCTATAAACGGGTAGACACTTGCGGCGCTGAGTTTGAGTCCTTCACGCCCTACCTCTATTCAACGTACGAGTCAGAAGATGAAGCTGCGCCCACCAACGCGCGCAAGATCATGATCCTGGGTTCGGGACCCAATCGAATCGGGCAGGGAATTGAATTCGACTACTGCTGTTGCCATGCCGCATTCGCGTTGCGCGAGGCCGGCTACGAAACAATCATGGTCAACTGTAATCCGGAGACCGTTTCGACTGATTACGACACATCGGATCGGCTTTACTTTGAACCACTCACGTTCGAGGACGTGATGAATATTGTCGACGTTGAAAAGCCCGATGGCGTCATCGTGCAGTTTGGCGGCCAAACGCCGCTCAACCTTGCGATGCCTCTGCAGAGGGCCGGGCCCCGAGGACACCGACCGGCTGATCGCACCGGACATGTCCGGCGCCCTCGCGGCCAGCAGCGACGGCGGCCGCACCTGGTCCGCCCTCGGGGGGCCAAAGGGTGCCATGGCCGCAGCCCGGAACCCCGAGAACACCGAGGAGATCATCGCCGCCGGCATGCAGGGCGC
>JANNON010000465.1:0-4359 GCA_031399105.1 Blastocatellia bacterium
TCGTCCGCACGCGGTTGAGTTCCTCGAAGGGGGATATTTAGATCATCTTCCAACAAAGCGGTAACAAGCGTCAGTTGAAACTGCTTTGAGGTCGGGTTGAATGGCAATTATCCATCACATCACAACGGTAGATCGTTGGGAGAACTGTCTGGCCGAAGGCACCTATGCGCCAGAGATGTTCACCGTCGATGGCTTCATCCATTGCTCAAAGCAGGATCAAGTCATCCAGGTTGCCAACACTCGTTTTCGCGGTGAGAATAATTTAGTTCTCCTTTGCATTGACACCGAAAGGGTTCTCGCGAAGATCGTTTACGAAAACCTCGAAGGCGGCGCCGAGCTCTTTCCGCATATCTATGGAAAGTTGAATAACGATGCGGTAGCGCAAGTTGTTAAGTTTCAGCCCGGCGCTAACGGGTACTTTGCCTTACCTGATCAGGTCAATTCGAGTAGGTGACCGCAAGGCTTTGCAATGAGTGACGGCAAGGGGCTAGCCAAGCAATCAGAACCGCAAGCGATAGCGACCGGGCCGATTGCGAAGAAGTACAGGACTAACCAAACGCACTAAACAATACCTTTCCAGTGAGGTTGAATGTCTGTTGTCGACCCGGTCGCTATCGCTTGCGGTTCTGATTGCCTCCCGCGTACCGCCGGAGAAGGTTCAGAGGCTCTCTTTGTGTAATAGCTCATCGCACATCCAGTTCGCATCTTGAGAATCCAGCATGCTGAAAACATTTGATTGTCCAAAATGCGGTGGTCCAATTTCCTACGAAACGGAAGGACCGCTGGCGGCGCACGGCACCGTCACTTGCCACTACTGCAATAGTTCTCTTTATTTGCCAGACCAGCTGCATGGCCAGCCGGCTCGCATCGTCCCAATAAACATCAACGTCGATCCTTCCAGTCTCAAATTGGGCCGGTGGCTCTGGCTCCTCCTTGGCATTCCTATATTTGTGGTGGTCATTGTGATTCTGGCGATGGCGGGGGTACTTGCTCCGCTCTTCTATTCAGGCACGCGGACGGCGCAACGAGGGGTAACTCCTCCGCGGGCTGCGCGCCCTAATATTCCCGCTCGTCCCGCGGAGCAACCAAAGGGCGATGATTTTGCGCAAGTCATACTTAAGTTTGGTAGCGAAGGGATCGGCCCCGGAATGTTTACGGATGCGCGCAGTATCGCCATCGATGGGGCGGGAAAGATTTACGTAGGCGAGTACATTGGGGGCCGCATTCAGGTTTTTGATCCAAACGGAAAATTCATCACGCAGTGGACCACGTCAGATCCCAGGATGCCTCTTCGCGGTCTGGCAGCGGATAGGAAAGGCAATGTCTACGTCGTGCAGCGCGGAACCATTCGGCGGCATGACGGCGAAGGAAAGCTTCTTGGGACGCTGGAGTACAGCGGAGGCAACGGCTTTGACGATGTAGCTTGCGCGGCGGATGGCAGTCTGCTCGCTGCGTGGTATCGAAACAGCGACGACTTGATCAAGTTTGATTCAGGGGGTCGGGTGACAAGAACGATTAAAGCTGCAATCAGCTCCGCAAGTGGCGACTCAGAACTCAACACGCGCGTTGCGATCGATGGCGCCGGAAACATGTATGCACTGGGAACTTTCAATGAGGCAGTTTTTAAGTTCAGTCCTGATGGTAAGTTTGTAAACCGCTTTGGTGGTAAAGGGGATCAGCCCGGACAGCTACGAGCCGGCAGCGCTATTGCCGTTGACGGTAAGGGCCGAGTTTTCGTCAGTGACTTCCAGGGAATTCAGATATTCGATTCGAATGGGCGCTTCCTGAGGATTATGAAGAACGATGGACCAGCTTCGGGAATGATCTTCAATGACCAGGGCGAACTGTTCGTGGCCGCTCGCAAACAAGTGATCAAATACTCTTTGAAATAGTTGTAGGGGCAGCACTCCGTGGCCGCCCCTCGTTCTCCCTCTCTCAATGTTTTTTCACGCGAAACAGGTCTCGTCCCCTCAAACGCAATCGGGTAACAAGGGGCGCCCACGGAGTGACGCCCCTACAAAGTCTCCCTAAGCCTCCGCGCGAGAAAACGCCGTTCACTCTCATTCGTGACCAAGGCAAGCGCGCGGTGGTAACTCTCCGCAGCGCCTTTCCTGTCACCCAACCGCCGGAGCAGATCGGCCCGGGCCGCATGCAACAAATGATATCCAGCCAGTTCATCCTCCAGCGCGTTAATTATGTGTAACGCCGGCTCAGGCCCTGCAAGCATCGCGATCGCTACGGCGCGATTCAACGACACAATCGGAGACGGCTCTACCAAACTTAGCAGACCATACAATCTCACAATCTCGCGCCAGTCGGTCTCGTCAGGTGTCTTCGCACGGCAATGCTGCGCAGCAATCGCCGCCTGCAAAGCAAACGGACCACCGCCACTCTTGAAAGATTCATCAACCAGCGGCAGCGCTTCGTTAATCTGCTCCTGATTCCAAAGCGTCCGGTCCTGTTCTTCCAACACCACGATGTCGCCGTCTTTATCGAGCCGAGCTTCACGTCTTGAATCGTGCAGCAGTGTCAGGGCTAAGAGCGCCGTAGCTTCCGAGGGTGGAGGTGTGATTAGCGCTCGTATCAGGCGGGCCAGGCGAATACCCTCGGCAGACAAATCAGTTCTGACCAGCGACTCGCCTTGCGTAGCCGCGTAGCCTTCATTGAATATGAGGTAAATAACCGTCAACACGGCGTCGAGTCGACTGGGCATCTCGCTCGTGCTTGGTACCTGGTAAGGAATGCCGGCATCGCGGATCTTTCGTTTTGCGCGTACGAGTCGTTGCGCCATCGTTGTTGCTGGAACGAGGAAGGCGCGCGCAATCTCGTCCGTCTGAAGTCCGCCAAGGGTGCGAAGCGTCAATGCAATCTGCGCTTCAGGGGCAAGCGCGGGATGGCAACAAGTAAAAATTAGTCTCAGACGATCGTCTGGAATTTCGGCGGAGTCGAGATCGAGATAATCAGGTTCGACAAACGTGGGCACCAGCCCCGAAGCAATATGAGTTTCCATCTTTTCCTGAAAACGTGTGCGGCGGCGCAACCGGTCGATTGCTTTATGACGTGCTGTTTGAATAATCCAGGCGCGAGGAGAATCGGGAATACCGTCGCTGCGCCATTGGTTGACCGCGACCGCGAACGCTTCCTGGGCTGCTTCTTCAGCAACATCGAAGTCACCGACCAGACGAATAAGCGAAGCAACAATTCTTCCCCAATCCGAGCGGTACACAGCATCGACAGCAGCATTTGCGTTCTGGAGCATGAAGGATGATAAGAAACTCAGGCCGATGTGTCGATCCTGATACTCGCCATTCGATTAGCAGATGGAGGGCGCTAAAATGAAATACATGTTGTTGGTTTACCTCGATGAGGACGCGCTGAGCGATACCGACCGCGAACATTGCTACGTTGAATCAGCGCAGCTGGCACAGGAACTCAGCTCCAGTGGGCAATACCTGGATGCCAGTCCCCTGCATCCCGTCGCGACCGCGACCAGCGTGCGTATCCGTGAGGGTCGCCGATTAGTAACCGACGGGCCCTTTGCAGAGACTCGGGAACAACTTGGCGGCTACTACCTGATTGATGCCAGCGATCTCGACGAGGCGATCCGTATCGCGGAGAGAATTCCACCCGCAAGGTTTGGGACGATTGAGATTAGGCCGGTGATGGAAATTCAAGGGCTGCCCAATGAATGAAGTTGTGGTCTTTGGTCTTTGCGCTTTTTCCAATAGTCACTTCCCAACAGACCAATGACTCTGAACAAGAAGTCAAAGACCAAAGACCCAAGACCAAAGCCCAGCATTAGAGGAGCCCTGATGAAATACATTTTACTTATCCATCACGACGAGGTTATCGAAGAGAATGAACGGCGGGAGCTGTTGAAAGAGTCGGTGCAGCTCGCAAATGATCTGCACAACAAGCACCAGTATTTCGACGCCGCGCCGTTGGAGCCAGCCTCGGCCACTATCAGCGTCAAGGTGCGCGATGGCAAGAGTATAGTCACTGACGGTCCATTTGCTGAGACTCGTGAGCAGATCGGCGGCTATTTCCTCATCGACGCTAAGGACCAGGACGAAGCGGTCCAGATCGCCGGAAAGATTCCCGGAGCGAGGATCGGCACGGTCGAGGTGCGTCCGGTACGCATCGTCGAAGGGCTACCGAAAACTTGATTCCATTGTGAAGGAAGAAAGATGGCATCCCACATTTTCGTGAAGTTCCAGTGAAAGACCTACGTCTCATTCACCCCAACCTTTTAGGTTGGGGACCATCAAACCCATAAAGCTAGGAACAATTTCAATGGCAATAACATACTTGGCTCATCAATGTCCGACATGCTTCAGCTTGTCGTCGAGTTTCACAACA